>JBDTWP010000241.1:0-10744 GCA_040006615.1 Ferruginibacter sp. | reverse complement strand
TGGAAGCCAGTTTAGAATATAGGTATCCAACCTTTCAAAGGTTGGTTACCTTAAAGCTAACAACCCTGCCAGTGAAAAATGCCTGCCTGACTGCATCATGCAGACAGGCCTGTCTGCTCCATGCAGACAGCATACTGGCAAAACACTTTATTGAATATGAGCATAGGAGTGCATCGTTTTATGAAATACGGTTAGTAAAACATTTCAGGTCATTAGACTGACTGGATTTGTAGGTTCTTTTAATTGTGGCCAGGAGAACTTTAAATTTATAGAGCCTTAAACGACGGTGTTTCAAGGTGACAGTTATATGGTTGAAGAGTATGCTGTGAAAACCCCGCAGGGACATAAAAGGCAGCCCTTAAAGGGCGAAATACAATAACACAGGGTGAAGCCCTGTGTAACATTACCCCGCCGGGACGAAATGCATATATAGTAAAGAATTTCCCAGTGATGTATCCGCAACACAAAGTTCAATGTATTAATCCATGTCCCCGGGATTCGCCGTCCGATGGAGCAATTATCGCAGCATTGGAGCAAGCAGACTTTTCCCAATAGCGGAGTCCGAGCCAGTGGAAGCCAGTTTAGAATATAGGTATCCAACCTTTCAAAGGTTGGTTACCTTAAATCTAACACCCCCTCAAGTGGAAAATACCTGCCTGCCTGCATCATGCAGACAGGCCTGCCTGAACGTCATGCAGACAGGGGTGCTGGCAAATCACTTTATTGAATATGGAGTCAGTAGAAGCCAGTTTAAGGTAACCAACCTTTGAAAGGTTGGATACCTATACTCTAAACTAGCTTCCACTGGACCAAAGAGTAGGCTTTGTATTTGAAGCAAAACAATTCGTTCAGGGCAGTGTAAAAATTAACTCTAAGAAGTGACAGTTTCATTTTTTTACCCTTTGTGAAGTATAAAAGACATGCCCACCGGGGCATGGGAAGCGCTTTAAATTTGAAAAGTCTAATGTGTCAGTTCACAAAAACGCGGATTTTATTACCTGGTAACCTCAAATGCAAAAAGGCTACCGTAGTAGCCCTGGATATTTTTTATGCGGGAGCATTATTTCTTCAATTCACGCCTGACCTTTTTCACAAAGGTAACAGGCACTTCAGCTATATCTGCTGCTTGTGCATCGGATAAGCCCAATTTTGTGATAAGGTTTTTTACTACCGTACTGCCCTTTTTTTCTTCACCTTCTTCCCTGGCTGTTTTAAGAACGGCGTATTCATCCCACTTTGCCATCAGGCTTTTTTCGTATTTCATATATTCCTCCTTTGTTAAGTTTGATATCTCTGCAATGTTGAACAGTTTTTGGAATATCCTTGTATTCAAAAATACGGGAATTTTCATTAAAATGCTCAAATTTTTCATCACGTACAGCCACCGGTCAAGATTGGTTTTCAAATCTTTTATCGCCTTGTCGAACTTTGGTATTTCTATAAAAATATACCCTAGTTTTTCGTAAAACACTTTGCCAGTAGCTTCATCAGCAAGGTGTATCCGATGCAGGTAGACTTCCGGCTCGCTGTCCGTGAAACTGAATTCCATTATTGCTACCAGGTAGACCTCCATTAATTTAAAATCCCAGTTAGGTATCCCCTGGGGTCCTTGCTCATGGATGAGGGTGGAGGTATAGTATATAGCCCTGTCCTTAAAAAAATGCTAGTAATTCCTTTGTACCTCAATGATGAATTTTGTTCCATCCATATCCGTACAGATTAAATCAAAAATAGATTTACGGAATCCGGGTTGCAGGCCTTGCTGTTCGTTTTTATTGTAAGCCAAATCAACTATAGACTTCCTGCCCTTGAACAATTCGTTCAGGAAAGCGATGAGCAAGTCCTTGTTCGGTTCGGAGCCAAACAATAGCTTGAATCCGAAATCACTTAACGGATCTACATACCTGCCGATTATTTTGGAGGGTGGATTCTTTTTCATACGGGTCGAATAATAAGGCGAAGATAATTAATAAGAAAAAATGTACATAAAACTTATGAACACCCACCGGGTAATTAATGTGCAAATCTGCTGATTTGAGTCCGAACGGGGGATTAATGGTGACAGCTATATGATTGAAGAGTATACTATGCCCCCCGCCGGCACATAAAAGGCAGCCCTGAAGGGGCGAAATACAATAGCACAGGGTGAAGCCCTGTGTAACCTGTGTAACCTTCCTTCCCCGCCGGGACATGGTGGGTGCTTTAAATTTGAAATTCCTTAAACGCCGGGGATTCACAAAACAACGGATATTATTATCTGGTCATTATAAATACAAAAGGCTACCGTAGTAGCCTTCAATTTTTTTAGCGGGAGCATTTATTTCTTCAAATCACGCCTTACCTTTTTCACAAAAGCTTCGGTAACGTTGGCCAAATTGGCTATTTCTGTAATGGTAAAGTTATTGGCTGCCAATAGGTTTTTTACTACCTCGTAGCTCTTTTTTTCCATTCCTATTTCGATACCTTTGTCGGTAGCTTTCAATCCTTCTTCCATTCCCATATTAAAACCTTCTTCCCTGGCTGTTTTAAGGATAGCGTATTCATCCCACCTTGCCATCTGGATCCTAAAGTTTTCCATATATTCCTCCTTTTTTAAGTTGGATATCTCCGCAATGTTGAACATTTTTTGGAATATCCTTGTATTCAAAAATACGGGAATTTTCCTTATCCGCCCATATTGAGGAGTGTCTTAATTTGAAGTGACTTAGACGTAGGGGTTTCACAAAATTGCGGATTTTATTACCTGGTTACCCCAAATGCAAAAGGTTACCGTAGTAGTACTGGAATTTTTTTGTGGGAGCATTTACTTCTTCAAATCACGCCTGGCCATTTTCACAAACGCTTGGGTGACGTCAACGATTTTGGCTATTTCGGAAATGGTAAAGTTACCGGTTGCCAATAAATTATTTACTACCTCGTAGCTTTTTTTTTCCATTCCTTTTTCGATAGCTTTTTCCATTCCTTTTTCCATTCCTATTTTAAAACTTTCTTCCCTGGCTGTGTTAAGAATGGCCATATTTTCCCTATGCGCAATCAGGCATTTTTTGTATTCTATTAATTGCTCCTTTGGTAGGTTGGATACCTCTGCAATGTTGAACAGTTTTTGGAATATCTTTGTACTCATTTTGGACTATCCTTGTATTCAAAAATACGGGAATTTTCTTTAAAATGCTCAAATTTTTCATCACGTACAGCTAGCGGTCAAGATTGGTTTTCAAATCTTTTAACGCCTTGTTGAACTTTGGTATTTCTATTACGCTAGTGTAATGTTAAGTGTAAAATGACCTAAATTAATGACACGAATTTTATGCACGAATTACACGAATTAGTGATTAAACATGTATTAATTCGTGTAATTCGTGTTTCCTAATTCGTGTAATAAAAGGTGATGAATTTTGTTCCATCCATTTCCGTACAGGTTAAATCAAAAATAGATTTACGGAATCCGGCTTGCGGACCTTGCTGCTCGTTTTTATTGTAAACCAAGTCAACAATAGACTTTCTGCCCTGGAACAAATCATTAAGAAAAGCGATGAGCAAATCTTTGTTCGGTTCGGAGCCAAACAATAGCTTGAAACCGAAATCACTTAACGGATCTACATACCTGCCGATATTTATTTTGGAGAGTGGATTCTTTTTCATACGGGTCGAATAATAACCCGGAGATAATTAATAAAAGAAGCGCAAGGGCATCACCAAAAAGTGATAACTTGTTCGCTATTTGAAAATGGTCTTTACCTAAATGATATTTAATGAAAAATTTCGCTTTAATAGGTGCGGCCGGATATATAGCTCCCCGCCATTTAAAAGCAATAAAAAAAACGGGAAACAATCTCTCTGCGGCTTTAGATCCGTTTGACAGCGTCGGGATCATGGACAGTTATTTTCCGAACGTTGATTTTTTTGTAGAGTTCGAGCGGTTCGACAGGCATATTGAAAAATTAAAAAGAAAAAATATCCCGGTTGATTATGTTTCCGTTTGTTCCCCCAATTATTTGCATGATAGCCATATACGGTTTGGACTAAGGAATAATGCCGATGTGATTTGTGAAAAACCAATTGTGTTAAACCCCTGGAACATTGAAGCCCTGCAGGAAATAGAAAGGGAAACAGGCAGGCATATTTTTTCAATACTCCAGTTACGCCTCCATCCGGCTATAATTGCGCTGAGGGAAAAAGTATTGGGAGGGCCGAAAGATAAGGTGTACGATATCGACCTTACCTATCTCACTTCCAGGGGGCATTGGTACTATACTTCATGGAAAGCTGATATCAGTAAATCCGGGGGAATAGCTACCAATATCGGCGTACATTTTTATGATATGCTGACATGGATATTTGGGGGTGCAAAAAATAATATTGTGCATGTCCTTACACACGACAGGGCTGCCGGATGGCTGGAGTTGGAAAAAGCTCGGGTAAGGTGGTTCTTAAGTATTAATGAAGATACAATACCTGCAGAAATAAGAGCGCTCGGAAAAACGACATTCCGGTCCATCCATATAGATGGACAGGAACTTGAGTTTAGTGATGGGTTTACTGATCTGCATACCAATTCATACGAGGGAATACTTTCCGGGAATGGTTTTCGTATTGATGAAACAAAAAAAGCGATTGAGATCGTACATGATATCAGGCATGCCACTCCGATCGGCCTGCAGGGTGATTATCATCCCCTGGCAAAATTACCCGGATCAAAACATCCGTTTTCCTAACAATAATAAATACTATGAGTACTGATTTTTTTGCCCATGAATCCGCCATTATCGATGATGGTTGTACAATCGGGAAAGGAACTAAGATCTGGCACTTTTCTCATATAATGCCTGGCTGCATACTGGGAGAAGGATGTAATATTGGTCAGAATGTGGTGATCAGCCCCGGTGTTGTCCTGGGTAATAATGTAAAGGTTCAGAATAATATCAGCATTTATACAGGTGTTTCATGTGATGATGATGTCTTTTTAGGGCCGGGTGTCGTATTTACAAATGTTAGTAATCCAAGATCGGCAATAAACAGGAAGGATCAATATTCAAAGACCCATGTTGGCAGGGGAGCAACAATTGGTGCAAATGCAACAATAATTTGCGGGCATGATATTGGAAAATATGCATTTATCGGCGCCGGTGCCGTGGTTATCAGGGAAGTCCCTGCCTATGCATTGGTTGCAGGAAATCCCGCAAAGCAAATAGGCTGGATGAGCGAGTACGGCCATCGCCTGGAATTTGATGAGAACAAGACTGCAGTTTGCCTGGAAAGCAATATGATTTATAAAATAGAAAATAGCCAGGTGGTTAATACCGGGGAATCAAAATAAAACTTTATAAAGTAGCACTCACATTGGCGCGTCGTCCGCTTGCGCCATACATCAAAAAGCGCTGGCAAGTTTAAAATCAGAACTCCTGACCTGCTTATCAATTATAAAGGGCAGCCCTGTAGGGGCGAAATACAATAGCGTAGGGTGAAGCCCTACGAAACATAGAAAGAAAGCTAAATAATCCTCCCCTTCCGTTACTCAATGCATCTATTCCAAATGATTTCCCGGGAGAAACCCCGCCGTGTTTGAATTTAAATACCCATGGATGAAACTCATGGGGCCCGCGGGGACCATGTCGTGGATCCCGCTGCATTCGTACCTTGCGCAAATAAAAATTGTATTACACTTAAACCTTCGGTATGAATTCCTTTTTATTTGATCTTAAAGGCCAGGCCACGGTACACAATGGATTATTAATAATTTTGATCCTGGCATTCATTCTCAACAGGTATAAAAAAAGAAAAACAGCGATGTTCTTATTAAGTATTTCAATAATAATATTCTTATTGTGTTCAACTTCTTATTTGCCCGATTACCTCGCCGGTAAATCGGAACAGAAATATTCGCCGGTAAGTCTGCCAATTAATAATATTGATAGCGGGAGGGTATTGATCCATGTATTGGGAAGTGGTTATACTTTGGATAAAAGATTACCTGCCAATGCCCAGATAGGACTGGTAGCATTGGGAAGATTAGCTGAAGCCATCAGGATACACCGGTCAATAAAAAATAGTGTGATCATTTGTTCCGGCTATTCATCAATTGGACTGGAAACGCAGGCACAGGTCACCAAAAGAGCTGCCATTGTCCTGGGAGTGGAAGAAGGAAAACTTGAAACACTGAATAACCCCGGAACAACCGGTGAAGAGGCCAAAGAATTAGGCAGAAGATACGACAAATCCTCCACACTGTTCATTGTTACTGATGCCATGCATATGCCCAGGGCAATAAAATTATTCAAAGCGGAAGGGTTTGATCCGATAGCCGCCCCCACAAATTATAAAGTAACAGAAGGCCCGGGCAGGGAAGGCATGAAATGGTGGCCCTCTTTTGATAATATCGGCTTAATGAACTATGTTATCCACGAATGGCTGGGAGGTATAAAAGCTTCAATTTCAAGGTAAACACCGGTAATCCAGTCATGAAATGTACCAGAATGATACCAAAGCTTTAATCCGCCGCGGCGGAGAACAATAATTTGAATTTGTAGTAATTCTACTACGTATGCAGTACGATAATTCCACAACAGAATGCCCACAAAAAATACTTAATAGAAAAGTTCCCCTAATTTGCCCGATTTATTTAGTTTGGCCGTAATTTTGCAACCAGGATTACTGCTTTAAAAGATGAATGCATTGCGATAAAATATATTCATCTTTTTTTATTTTATTTAGAGTGACCGTAACCGAATAATTTACATTTAATAGTGGCAAATGCAATAAGGAATACAGGCTGTATTTCGGTATTGGGAATAATAAAATATTCGTTTTGAATTTATCCGATCCTTGTTAGAAAAATAAATAAACCAATTATGGCTATCCGCTTTTTAAAGAATTTTGCCCCTCGCTGGATTGTTTTTTGTTGCGATATGGTATTGATCTCAGCTTCCTTTATATTCTCTTTTATCCTCGTAAATCATCTTTCTGTTGATCTTGCTGACCTGGTTGTTTTTCTACCCGGGTTGATAATAAATATTTTCATTAGCATGATTTGTATGGTAATCTTTACTATTTATAAGGGTATCATACGCTACTCGGAAATCAGGGATATTGTACGCATCATCAAATTTGCATTACTTCAGTTGGTGATCTGGACCACTATTAGTACGGCGGATGTCGATAATTTTGTTTCAGCCAAGGTTTCCATTAGCTTATTGCTGGTCAATTTATTTGCGGTGATATTTATCCTGGTAGCTTTCAGGCTGCTGGTAAAAGAAGTGTATTTTATGGCGCAGTCAAAACCCAACCCTGCACATAGAACCCTCATTTTTGGCGCAGGAATGAT
Source organism: Ferruginibacter sp. (assembly GCA_040006615.1). Classification (GTDB taxonomy): domain Bacteria; phylum Bacteroidota; class Bacteroidia; order Chitinophagales; family Chitinophagaceae; genus Ferruginibacter. The sequence goes on along the minus strand of JBDTWP010000241.1, from coordinate 3,423 downwards.
GGGCCAGATCACCAGGAAAGTGCTGGAGCAGGACGCAAAAATAAATACCACCCTGGTTGGGTTTATTGATGATAGTCACTTTAAGATAGGGAAGAAATTGGAAGGGTTGCCTATATTCAATGCGGCAGGGGATCAGCTTACCACTTTATTTAAAGAAAAAGCCATTTCCCAGCTATACATTGCAATCGATAAACTAACCGTGGAAAGGAAAATTGCCTTAGCGGATCTGTGCGCGCCGTTTAAAATAAAGGTGAACGTGGTTCCCCATGCCAATCAATGGTCGGGTGGCTTGTTTCAAAAGAAGCAGGTGAAGGAAATGAATATTGAGGAGCTACTGCAGCGTGATGAAATCATCCTTCCCAATGACCTGGAAAGGGCAAATTATAAAAATGCCACCATCCTCGTTACCGGAGCAGCGGGTTCTATTGGAAGCGAAATTTGTCGTCAGTTGATTGGACACAATGTAAAAAAACTGATCATGCTCGACCAGTCGGAGTCAGGCTTGTTTGATCTTGAATACGAACTGAAACAAACGGGCATGCATTACGGATTGCAGGTAGAAGTAGCGTCAGTAAGAGATTATATACGGGTGAAGAAAATATTTTTGGTTCACCAGCCGGATATAGTTTTTCACGTGGCAGCCTATAAGCATGTACCGCTGATGGAATTCTTTTCCAGCGAGGCGGTTCTCACCAATATTTTTGGGACCAAGGTGATCGCCGACCTGGCGGTGTTGCACAATGTGAAAAAGTTTGTGTTGGTATCTACCGATAAGGCGGTTAATCCTACGAATGTGATGGGCGCCACAAAAAGGGTTTCAGAAATTTATATACAGTCTTTAAACGACCATATAGAATCAAATACTGAATTTATAACCACCCGCTTTGGAAATGTACTTGGATCCGCCGGATCAGTCGTAGCGACCTTTAAAAAGCAAATTAACGACGGTGGACCTGTTACCTTAACCCACCCTGATATTACAAGGTATTTTATGACCATCCCCGAAGCGGCAAAATTGGTATTGGAAGCAGGCAAAATAGGAAGAGCAAGCGATATACTGCTGTTCGACATGGGCCAGCCTGTAAAGATCTTTGACCTTGCCACCCGTATGATCCAACTGGCGGGATTGGTACCCGGAAAGGATATTGCCATACAATATACGCAACTCAGGCCCGGCGAAAAAATGTACGAAGAGCTGTTTAAAGATTCCGAAGAATTTGTACCTACGGATCATCCAAAAATATTAAGGGGCAAAAAAAGTTCTGATACCAATCCGGATTTTTATTCCTTATTGAATAAGCTGGAAGTTGCGGCAATTGCACATAGTAATGAAATGATCACACCCATTTTATGTAAAATGCTCCCCGAATTTAACCATGAGTCAAATAAGATCAAGAAAGTAGCAAGTGTTGAAAAACTTGAAAAGGTTATTAGTTGAAATGGAAGGTTGATGGTCATAGCAACATCAGGTATCCAGCCTCCAGTATCCTGTAGCCAGCCTCCAATATCCGGTATCCAGCTTCCGGCATACATCCCCCGGCCGCCCAATCCTTGTAGATATTTTTCTACAAAGCGGGAATAACCCCCATTTTTCATTCCCCCCCAAAATATATTTTATATATGAACGTTATCATGGTGTAAAAAAGGGCGTTTTCCTTTTTAAGTTTCCAAATATCCATCAGAAACCAAACCAGGCACTATGAAACCTAACAACTCTACCCTCCCACAAGTTGTCTTTTCTATTAAATCCATCGCCCACATAAGGAATTCTTATCCTTTTAGCTATTTATTTACTGCCTTATTTCTTTTTATTTCGCTGGTATCATTTGGCGGGGAAGTAAAAGGCAATAATACCGCATTATCTGCCAATAACTATTATTCTGCTGCATCACCATTATCGGGATCGGAGAGCATAAGAACCAATCTCTACTTATTAAATGCCAATAATACAACCATCCTGGCTGATGGCGTTCTTACTGAATATAATGATTTGTTCCACGACAAGGTTACACTGGAGGATGCCTATAAGTTCACTAATATTAATGAAAACCTGGGTTTAACCCGGTATGGAACTGTTCTGGCTGTTGAAAGAAGGCCGCTTATTATCGATATCGATACTTTATTTTTTAAATTATGGAAGACAACCAGGCGTGATTACCAGTTTGAATTTATAACGATTAATCTGAATCACCCCGGAATGCAGGCTTTATTAGAAGATACTTACTTAGGTACCAGCAGGCTGCTGGAACTTAACGGAACAACTAAAATTAATTTTTCAATCAATTCTGATGCGGCGTCTGCGAATGTAAGCCGCTTTAAAATTACTTATCAAACAAATATTATGGCTACTCCGCTACCTGTCGCTTTTACGGCTCTTAAAGGATACCAGTTGAATAATAAGATATTCATCGACTGGAAGGTGGAGAATGAAATCAATATTGATAAATATGAAGTAGAACGGTCGGCAAACGGAAAAGAATTTATTAAATTAAATACAATGGCTGGCCTGGGGAAAAATAGCAGTTATAACAATTATTCCTGGATAGATGATAATCCCATTAGCGGAAATAATTTTTACCGTATTAAAAGTGTGGATCGTGACGGTTCGAAGAAGTCGAGCCAGGTTATTAAAATTACTACCGGTAAAACGGGCACCGGATCAATTACGGTCTATCCAAATCCTGTCAAAAGCAATTTGATCAATCTCCAGTTTACCAATCAGCCAACAGGTATTTACCAGGTGAGATTGATCAATAACAATGGGCAGGTGGCATTTTCCGGCAGGTTGCCTGTAAACAGTGCCAATATTTCACAAACCTTATTTACCAATAAAAAATTAGCTTCCGGAATTTATCAATTGGAAATTAAATCGCCAGATAACACTATTAATATACAGAAAGTGATTGTTCAGGATTAGGGGATGATGAATGCCGGATGATGGATACACAGGATACCGGATAGATGCTTGACTCTTAATATTTATACTCTCTACAAGTCATTTTTTAAAGAGATGGCTTACCCTTGAAACACAAAAATCCCCCGTTTAATTACGGGGGATTTAATTTTTTCCGGGATGATTTTATTAATAATCTCTATTATAACCGCCGCTTCCGCCGCTTCTGTTGCTGCTTCCGCTGCCATAACCGCCGCTGCTGCCACCACTTCTGCCGCCGCCGCCGCCATAGCCGCCACTACCACCACTTTTCTTGTAGCCGCCGCCACCGCCGCTGCTTCCACCACCAAAGCTGCGCTTTTTGAACCCGCCGCCACCGGCTCCGCCTTCCTGGCGGGGTTGAGATTCATTCACGATCAACTTGCGACCTTGTACTTCGCTTTCGTTTAAACTGGCGATAGCAGTCTTGGCTGCCTCATCGTCTTCCATTTCTACGAAGCCAAAGCCTTTGCTACGGCCGTTCATTTTGT
>JBDTWP010000240.1:0-10747 GCA_040006615.1 Ferruginibacter sp. | reverse complement strand
AATAACACCCGTTCCGGAAACAGTTCCGGCCCCGCCTTTATTATTACTGAATACAGAGTTTTTGAAATTAACCTTTGGCGCCCAGGCATTGCCAGCTACGGTAGTATAATAATCATCAGTATAAAATCCGCCACCCCGCTCGCTATTGTTATTGGTTATAACCGTTTTTAAAACGTTCATATTGCTCCAGTTAAAATAAAGCCCGCCGCCATGAGAAGCATAATTATCCCGGATAATACAATTATTAATGGTTAAAGCTTTATTTCCAAAAGCATAGATACCCCCACCATATCCATTGAATGTTCCGTTTTCGGTAGTATTGGCATTCCCTCTTTCAATGATAACCCCGTCTAATAGTACAGTGGTATCAGGACAGTGTATTTTTAATACTGTATAAGCGTTATCTGTGGAATCATCGGTGGTTCCTATATCCCCGCTTAAAATTGTTGGGTTTGCATTTACATTTCTGTCAGCATTACCCGGGTTACCACTGTCGGGAAAGCCGCCAAGCATCACCGTCCCTTTGTATATGTTAAAAGATGAATCCCTGGAGAGGTTAGCTGGTTTGTATATGCCTTTTGCAATTTTAATGGTGTCTGCGCAATTATTCAGAACTGCCTTTTGCAGGTTATTATAAGCGCCTGCCCAGCTAAGCCCGTTTCCGGAAGCCGCTGCATTTTCCTTTACATAAAAAGTTTTATCTGAGGTTGCATTGCCTTGTATTTCATAAGCCCCAATATCTATATTACTATTGTACACCCGGTTTAAACCTGATATGTCTTTTGTTTCCTGGTTAAGATTGTTATTGCCTGCATTGATTCCCGGCGAGCAGGTGCATGGCTTTAACCCATCATCATTGGTATAAAGGATATTATCGATCCCCTCTATTGCCGACAGGTCAGTCAATTTAGGGTCGATCCCGGTAGTAGTACTGGTTACTGGAGTGTTCTGCTGACGGAAAAGAATGGAATTCCGGATATCACATATCGCAGGATCATTATTATTGGCCGTAGAAATATCATTGCCGATATTGATCATTTGGGCATTGTATCCATACCTCCAGGCAATACTGTTGTAAAATTTTAATGTATCGGTACCACCGGCGCTGGTAATAATCGAATTTCCGCTGCTTGTGCCCGTAAGTATGGTGGAATTAATGATCTCACTAACGCTATTTTCAGTATTCAGCAGGAATTGGCTTTGTGTATAGGAGACATTCAATACGGTCCTGGAATCATAGCTTAAGCAATTGATCAGTTTTAACCGGCCGGTCTTATTATAAAGTGTTCCGGCATCAAAACCAGCGCTGCAATTTTTAAATACACAATTTTTAAAGACGGCATTACTGTTCTCATTTGCACAAGCCCCTCCGTACCTGTAAGAATAAGAGTTATAAAAGCGGCATTTTAAAAAGGTTACATCAGAATTATTGAAATTGGCTACTGAACCGCCCTCAAAATCATTGCCATAATAGGCCGTATCAGTAAATACACAATTAATTATAACTGGGGAAGCAGCAGTATTTTCGATATTTCTGCCAGTGCACTTGGTAAAAGCACTATTCTGAATAATGGGGTTGCTGCCATGTTGGTTTTGTATAGAGTTGTGCCGGGCTCTGTAAAAAACACAACTATCAATTAGGCCTCCGGCGCCATCAATTAAAAATGACGCACCAATTTCTGTAGTGGCAGTTGCGGTGGTATCTTTTCCAAAATAGCACCTGGTAAAAGACGGGGCACTGTTCTGAGTGATATTAATTGTGCGGCCTCCATCATAGTTTTGACTGATGAATCCATTATAAATAGTACACTTATAAAATTTTGGTTTGCTTTGATCATTGATCTCAATCAGGCTATTGGCCTGGTTGGTGAGGCAATTCAATTTAATGTTCTCAAAATAAGGCGAGCTTTTATGGGATACTTTAATAGTAGCATAGTCAGAAGGATAAAATTGTTCCGGCGCCGCAGAATTCATAATTTCAAAACCGATCATCCTGCAGGTGCTGTCGTTGTTTATTGATGTAATAATGTTTTGGCATTTTTCTGTGCCGTTGATCCTGCCATCAATTTGCACCGGGTTCAATGCGGTATTGATATCATTGTTAGAGGGCGAACCGGTATTGGGATATCCGCCCAGGATCACCCGATGATTGCTCAGGCGATAACTTGCGGCAGGGTCAGTTAATGAAACAGGGTAGTTACCTTTTGCTACTTTGATGGTATCCGAACAATAATAAAAAGAGGTTTGCAGATCGGTGAATGCGTTCTGCCAACTGGTTCCATTGTTTAAGCCTGTGGCAGTTTTGTTCACATACAATACTGCCGGCTGTTGGCTGATGGCTTCCTGTACTTCATAGGCCCCCAGGTCGGCCAGGCCGTTTTTAATCCTGCTGTAACCGGCAATATCTGAAGGAACTGTTGCTACAAAACTGTTATTGCCCGCATTTATAGCGGGGCTGCATGGGTTGAGCAGCCGCAGGCCATCATCATTTGTAAAATACTTATTATCTGCTCCGGCAACTTTGGCCGTATCAATAAATTTAGGGTTGTTGCCAAGATTATTTGCACCCGATGAATTATAGACTTCCGTGATTGTATTTCTTACGGCAATTGATGAATAAATATCACTTTTAAATTCGGAACTGTCTGTAGTATAATTATTTCCATTGTAATAAAATATAGCATTTTGTACCACCAGGCTACTGGTATCATGCACACTGCTGTATCCATAGTTTTTAAAAATAGTACTGTTGAGGATCTTTGCTTTTGAATTGGTTTGGTTTAAAAGCAAGGCGCTTTTATTTTTTGAAATAACACAATTGATAATAGCAACATCCGACTTTGAAGTAATATTAAATAAGGATGCAGTTCCAGACGTGTTTTCATTTTCATTATTTTCAATAAAGCTGTTTAATAAAGTTAGTTTTGAATTTAGGGTGTTAATGGCAGACCCTTTATAATAATTATAATTCTTCCTGATCACTACATTTTTGAGCGTGCCTGCGGCAGCATACAGAAATACCGGCCCATAATCTGTATCAGCATAGTTGCTATATCCATCTTCTATTATAAATCCATCTACGATAAAATCCTTTGCACTTGTTGCCAGTAAAATAATCTTGGTATTGTCTGTTGTATTGGTTGCTAAGCCAATTTCACCACTCATTACACTTTGATATTCACTGAAGTTTCTGTCAGAATTGGCAGGGTTGCCGGTATCTGCAAAACCACCTAAAACAGTTACCGAATCTTTTAACTGAAAACTATTGGTATTGCTGTTACCCGGGGTATAAATACCTTTCGCCACTTTAATGGTGTCGCCAGTATGCAGGTATGAAAATGCAGTAGCTAAAGAAGTAAATGCGTTTGCCCAGTTGGTACCATCGTTCAATCCTGTTGCTGATTGATTTACATAGTAGCAAAACTTGATATTTACGGGGCTAATCGTATTGAGTATTACTTTATAATCCTCTGTTTCTCCCCTGTTACCGGTCACGCAGGGTTCTATAAATGAAGCGTCACTCACTGCGACCCTCATTAAAGTTTCGCCGCTTTTAACATTGAATGGGATATTTATAATGCCCGTCATGTCAGTAGCGGAAGCACCACTAAAAACCCTTTCTTCACTTTCAAAAGACCCATTCCTGTTAAAATCAATCCATACCCCGGCATAGCTGGTGGTACTAACGGCATGTTTCAATTTCAGATAGATGCCTATATTGGTACCGTTATTTAACGAAGTGCTGATACCGGTAAAATCAGAATACCCACCCGTGCTGCAGCCCGAACTGTTGTGAATGGTATTAAAACTTACAGAGTCGATGCTGTTACCTGAGCAATTAGTTGCCTGGGGAATACAATAGCAGTTAAAAATACTGGTAGTGGTTACAGGTATTATATTAGATATTGCTGATTGCCCGGAAACCAGGCAGGTATCTGTGAGCCTGTAAAAGGCGCTGCTGTTTTCACTAATTGCCAATGGGTTTACCAGGTAGCTGGCATTGGTAACATTGATCCAGTTGATATTGTCTGTTGATTTTTGCCAGGCATAACGCATCTGTCCCTGGTAGATTGTAGTATTGGAGGCTGCAATGTTAAAATTATTGTTTGGGCAGATTTGGCTAACAGCACTAAGGGTACCTGCAGAAACGCTTCCGGTACAGTTAGTGACATCTCCAATCGTGATTTTGTAATCTTCTGTTTCCCCGCTCTGGGCATTGGCGGTACAAGTTTCCGAATAATCAATTAGAACAGGTTCGTAGCTGGAATAATACCTTAGTTTTAATCTTAATCTTGTTTCTCCTGTTAATGCATTGACGGGTACTAAAAATTGTGAGGTGGCTACCAAAGAAGAAAAAGGGCCGTTCACACTAAATTCGTTTTCTTCAAATAAGCCATTATGGTTTACATCTGCCCATACGCCCACGGTGTATTGATAATTATTGGGGTTAATAACTGTATGCTGAATATAAATATTTTGATTACGATACACATTCGCATTACCAACTGAAGTAAAATCGCCATACCCGTTTGTAGAACAGGCAGTGGAGTTGTTAGTCAACGAATTTATAATGCTGACATTGGTAAAGAAGAGGTTATTATAGCAATTTACATACGACGGCGTGCAATAACAGGATAAGTACGATGAATTGCTTACTAAAATCCTGTTACTGATGGAGGAAACCCCTGAGGAAATACAGGTGTCGGTAAGGCGGTAATAAGTAGCAACGTTTTGGATTACCTGTATAGCCGGCTGATAAAAATAGCCGTCAGTAATATTGGTCCAGTTAACAGCATCTGTTGATTTTTGCCATGCATATCTTATTCCAAAAGTATTGGTAGTGGCATTTGTATTGGTAATGGTAAATTGGGTATTGGCGCAAATACTGCTTACACCCGAACTCACCGTTCCTGCTGAAACGGTACTGCATGACGGTAAATTCAATTCAGTAAAACTTACATCATCTATCAACGATCCGCAACTGGAACTGGATGAAGAATAGTTATTAAACCCGATATAATAGGTACCGGTTTGTTCACAAACAATCGTATCATTTATCAATTCAAAACTCCCGGAAGAAGTGAATGTATTGTGTATAATTTTCTTCTGACTTTGGTAATCAGGGTAATTTCCAATGGTAACCTTAAGAGAAGCGCTGGTTTGGGTTTCAAAATAATAACTCAACACGTAATATTTTCCGGCCAGCAGGTCTACCGGCCTGGTGAATAACCATGTATTGGCACTTGCAACATTCGGAAAACAGGCGGCAGCGTACACACCACTGTTTTTATCCCAGGAGTATTGACCCCAGCCGTTGCCGCTGGTGCTATAGTTTTGGACAGACCAGTCGGGAGGAGGGAAACCAGCTTCAAACCCTTCTGTAAATACAATTTTTTGGCTGTTAGCCTTTACAGATAAGAGCAATAAAATATGGCAAAATACAATTGAACGTAAAATTTGCATGGGTTTGGGTAGGCGGATAAAAAACATCAGCAATTCAGAATTTCCGCAAATGTAAGCTTATATAAATGGCTTAATTTTCTTTCTTTAAAAAATGCTGATTTCAGGAAGATACATGATCAGATTCGCTCCTGATTTCGGTCGGTGTCCCACCGACCGAGGCTGAGCCGTGGTTTGTGTCCCCACAAACCACCTGTTGATGCGACAATTTGGGATGCACCCATAATATATAGTATTTCTAATATTTATTATTTACATTCGTTCCTATTTGATAACCTATTTTTTAACAATAAATAACTATACTATGGGATTTGTAAAAGAATTTAAGGAATTTATAAGCAAAGGCAATGTCATTGATCTTGCAGTTGCAGTTGTAATTGGCGCTGCATTTGGCGCAATCGTATCTTCCCTTGTAGACGATGTGATAACACCACTTTTATTAGCCCCTGCCCTTAAAGCAGCGAATGTTGAAAACCTGGATAAGCTAACCTGGGGAGCGGTAAAATATGGTAATTTTCTGGCTGCTGTAATAAAATTTATTGTAATTGCCCTGGTCCTTTTCAGCGTGATTAAGACCATGAATTCTATGATTAAAAAGAAAGCAGTAGTAGAAGCCCCTCCTGCTGCCCCATCTTCTACCGACCTGTTGCTAATGGAAATAAGGGATGCGTTGAAAAAATAGAAGGAATACACGCTGATAACTGCTACCCGGGCCAATTGTTTGGGAGTGGCTATTTTAACCCCGGAGGGGTGACATTAATATAGTAAAGAATCAACAAATTGGAATGACAAACCCCAGGGTGACATTAATATAGTAAAGAATCAACTAGTTGGAATAACAAACCCCAGGGTGACATTAATATAGTAAAGAATCAACTAATTGGAATGACAAACCCCAGAGGGGGTAACATTAATATAGTAAAGAATCAACTAGTTGGAATAACAAACCCCAGGGGTGACATTAATATAGTAAAGAATCAACTAATTGGAATGACAAACCCCGGAGGGGTGACATTAATATAGGCGCGGGACCGGCGTCCTGTGCTTACCTGAAATTACCTTCCTGGCACTTAATAAGCTACTCATTATTCTGTTAAACTTCACAAGGGTAAAAAGGTGAATCTGCCATTGTTATGCAGGATCAGGCCGCGGCCTCACCTCCTAAATAATTGCAACGCAACTATCCTTCAACCAAAACTTCCATATTCTCTTTTGCAAATATGGAATTTGGAAAAGCTTCCTGGCAATCTTTCTCCATGGAGTCAAGAAAATCATCATCATGATCCGGGTCATGATGCGTAATGATAAGTCTTTTCACATTAGCCCGGGTAGCTACCTCCACGGCATCCTTCCAGGTACTATGCCCCCATCCTTTGTGTTTTTCGTACTCATCCGGAGCATACTGTCCATCGTGAATAAGCAAATCTGCATTCCTGGCTAGGTTCACAATATTTTCATCTATTCCATTAATATGTTCAATATCGGTACATACTACAACTGATGCCACTTTGTCTTCTATTCGAAAACCATAAGAACCACCCATGAATTTATGATATTGAGGAGCTGCCGTCACAGTTGCTCCGTAAAATGCATGTTTATCTCCATAAGCTATAAACTCAAACTTTGCACCCATCATATCAAGTTCTACCGGAAAATATTCTTTTTGCATCGGCAGGGAAAAAATCTCTTTTATATTTTTAATTTTTCTTTCTTTACCCATCACAAGTATTCCAATTCTTTGATTTTTGTTATAAGCTGGTGCAAAAAAAGGTAATCCTTGTATGTGATCCCAATGAAAATGCGAAAACAGAATGTTAATTACATTTTGATTCAATTCGTTGTTTATTATTTCTTTCCCCAAATTTCGAATGCCGGAACCAGCATCAATTATTGCAATTCTCTTAACTTCTTCACGTAGTAGCCTTAAACAGGTGGTATTCCCGCCATATCGCATAAATTCTTTGCCACATGCCGGCAGGGAACCACGTACACCATAAAACTTAATTTTCATATCGCAGCATTTAGGTCAAAAATTTTATTGGTTCAATTCAGTTTAAATAAGCATTCGTGAAATGCAAAGATATGGCTGTTTCCATAAGAAATATTAAACGCACTCCCGGGCCAAAGGTGTCATGGGTGGGTATTGCGACAAGCCCCCCTTGCCGGGTGGCTACTTCTTTGAATGATACCTGGCCGCTATTACCGGCAACGCGAATTGTTTTGCAAAATCTAATTACATTTGATTAAACATTATCCTGGTACCTATGAGAACAACTTTTAAAGCATTTTTCTGGGAATGAAAACAAAACCTAAGCTATAGAATGAAAGATAATAAACAATTTGATGTAATAATCATTGGAGGAAGTTATTCAGGGCTTGCGGCAGCCATGGCCTTGGGTAGGGCATTAAAACAAGTGCTGATTATTGATACCGGAAAACCTTGTAATAATCAAACACCTCATTCGCATAACTTCCTCACGCAGGATGGAAAAACTCCCACGGAAATCGCAGCGCTGGCAAAACAGCAGGTGGAAAGGTATAACACAATAGAGTTTTTCAACGGGTTGGCAACAAAAGCAACCAAAACTGAAAATGGTTTTGAAATCCGGGCAGCATCAGGGGAAGCATTTCGTGCAGGTAAATTAATTTTTGCAACAGGTATCAGAGATGTGTTGCCTGGCATTGAAGGATTTGCAGCATGTTGGGGTATTTCGGTTATTCATTGTCCTTATTGTCATGGATACGAAGTGAGAAATGAAAAGACGGGCATTCTGGGCAATGGAGAAAATGGCTATGAATTTTCCAGGCTTATTTCGAACTGGACCAATGATTTAACGCTTTTCACCAACGGAACTTCAACATTTACGGTCGAACAAACCGGGAAACTTGAAAAGCACCATATAAAAATAGTAGAAAAGGAAGTTGAAAAATTGGAACACAACAATGGTTATCTTAAAAATATCATTTTCAGCGACGGCACAAGATCTTCCGTAAAAGCTATATATGCACCTGGCCCCTTTGAACAACATTGCCAGATCCCGGAATCTTTAGGATGCGAATTAACCGACGAAGGCTATATTAAGGTTGATCCTTTCCAGGAAACTACTGTTAATGGAGTTTTTGCCTGTGGAGATAATGTAACCCGCATGCGTACAGTCGCAAATGCGGTAGCAATGGGAACAACGGCTGGTATGACAGTAAGTAAGAAAATTATTTTTGAAGAATTTTAAAATTAACCCACTCTTTTAAAAAGATGTCATCTGTGAAAACAGAAAACCCTATAGTTTTACCGGTCATTAACATTAAGCATTTTAATTAGTGTAATGTTAAGTATAAAATGACCTAAATTAATGACACGGATTTTATGCACGAATTACACGAATTAGTGATTAAACATGTATTAATTCGTGTACTTCGTGTTTCCTGATTCGTGTAATAAAAAAAATGATACGCCATATTATTGTAAACACATCATTAGTATTAATTTTAGAAATATGAATGGTTCAGATAAATCGCCGCCTCCATTTGGCTGGGATGATTGGTACAGCTCCGTTGGGGGTAGGACTATTCATATTGCTGAAGTCGATGAGATACTTTATCAGATTAGGGAGTACCAGTACCCGAAATTCAATGGCTATGTCAACCCACAGCAGACTGTTTTTGAAAACCCCGGATCAGCTTCCACTGCAATCAAAAAGAAAGCCTTTGAACTCAGTGCCGATGAAGTTGGTATTGCTGAAATAGAACCCACTGATATTTATAAAGACAGGGTGGTGAATGAAAAGTACGCCATAGTAGTTGGGCAAAAAATGCTGTGGCGGAATTTCCAGGAAGTGCCTTCACATGATTCGGCGGTCGAATGTTTGCGCATTTATTTTTCTTTGGGTGAGATTGTTATTGAGCTTGCTGATTTTATCCGCAGCCTCGGCTATGCCTGTACTGTTGAGCATCCCATTGGCGACAGCGATGTGCTGCACATTCCGCTGGCGCTTAAAGCAGGGTTTGGAGAGCTCGGCCGGCATGGTTCTATTATTCATCCCAGGATGGGCCCCTTGTTTCGTTTAGGCAGTGTGATCACGGATATGCCCCTGCAGACTGACCAGCCGTTAGATGCGGGGATCGCCGCGTTTTGTGATACCTGTAAAGCCTGCCGCAGGTATTGTCCTGCCAATGCCATTCCCGATAAGCGGTCGCCGGAGGCAGGTAAAGATCACCTGGGCAATGACCGCTATAAAGTGGATACCGGCAAATGCTTTCCCTATTTTGCTGCACACAATTATTGTTCTATCTGCCTGCCTGTATGTGTTTATCATCATAAAGAATGGGCAAAAGATTTTGAAGGATTCACAACCAAATTATTTCCTGTTGTGGAATTGAAAGACCCACCCAAACCAACAGATCCTGATATATCCAAACACTGGTACCCAAAAATCAACCGGGAAACCCTGAAAATATCATGAACCATTTCCTGCTTTTTTATTCTACTGTTGAATGCTGCATCCTTAACAGCACAAGATAGTGCGTGGATCAATGATCATTATTATAAGACCGGACAGCGTATAGCCAAAAGCCCCGGACTCCAATTGTGCGGGGCTTTTTTGTTTAAGGTAATCTCTTTTAAATTCAGGGACTTTCGGCTATACGACACAATGTTGGCTGCTGGCTGGCTTTTCGACCAAAGTTGTGTCGGTTAATGTCAGCACAAAAGTTTGTTAGAAGTGATGTCTTCATTGTGAAACTCTTTCTATTCCATTTACAATACCTGACTTAATCATTTTACCATAGCCATCGTCAGTAAGAAAGTTAGAAAATGATAATGCAAGCTTATAATTTTTCTTCGCATGGTCAATGTCGTTCAAGTCTTCATAACACTTGCCGATGTTAAGGTAAAGTGAGGGATAAGAGCCTTTCATTGTTTCATCGTTTAGTCTTAGTGCAAGTTGCAGACAGGTTTCGTCCCACTTTAATTTTTCGGCTGCACTTTTTTGATGTCGGGCTACATAATGAGCCGCGGTAAATTTTTCAAAGTCGTCGGTGGCTTCATCCCACGCCTGTTGAAAAAGTTTGAAAGCTGTTTCCGTTTGTCCTTGTCCTTCTGCTGTCATGCCGTCAGCACAGAGCTTTACGATTTTGTTGTTAGGGTCAAATTGCATTTTATTTTTTGATATGAGTCTTTAATTGTTGCGTGCAGTTTCAGTTGGTCTTGTAAAGCTTCAGTTTTGACAGCACCTTACCTACTTGTTTTCCAATACCCAATCCGGCCTTATAAAGTGGCAGGTATAGCCGT
>JBDTWP010000239.1:0-10770 GCA_040006615.1 Ferruginibacter sp. | reverse complement strand
AAGTGATAAAAATTGTATATCAGCAACTCACTCATTTAAAAATTAATCTTGATCATTCAGGTTTTGTTGTTGACTATGCGCCGGGAGGCGATTGGCATTTTTGGATCGCCGATGAGCAGGACATTCCTTCTAAAATATCGCATCCATATTTTGAGTCTGTTTGGGCAAGTCAATTTAACGAAGCAAAAGTAAAAGGTGCAGACTTCTTCGCCACCAATTTAAATTTTGAAGAAAAGAACAAATTTTACAATGAGCTTTTATCATATGTTCCGGGGTTACCGGAAGCATCAAAAGATTTCTATTTAGGCTGTGCCGGACTTGCCGCATCAACAGTGGTGTTTGACAATGTTTCCCTCTATATCGAGAACTTTTCTGGTACTCCATACACAGACGAAGAGAATAAAATACTCATGCGTTTTGGAAAAGTATTTCAACAAACTTACACCCGCTTCCTCGATCTTCAAAAAGCAGAAGCACAAACAAGAGAGGCGCAAATACAACTGGCACTGGAACGAGTTCGTGCAAGAACATTGGCGATGCAGCATTCTAATGAATTGGCGGAAGCCGCTTCATTATTATTTCAACAAATAAAGACGTTGGGTATTGAAACTTTCAGCAGTGGTTATACCGTTTGGGTTAATGATGACAAAGAGCTTGTTTCATGGATGTGTAATGCCGATGGTTCCATTAACCCGCCATTCATAATGCCGGTTAATGAGGATATCAGGCATAAAAAAATGTATCAATCCTGGAAATCAGGCGAGGCATTTTATGTAGAAGATATGTCAGGTAAAACCATGGAGGAACATTATCGCTATCTGCGTTCATTCCCTTTGCTTGATGAAGCATTTAAAACATCTGTTGCAGCGGGCTATACGATACCCTCAAGGCAGGTTCATAACATTGCCAATTTTTCGCAAGGCAACCTCCTTTTCATAACCTATGAGGGCTGTACTCAATATCATGAGATTTTTATACGCTTCGCAAAAGTTTTTGAACAGACCTACATCCGTTTCCTCGATCTGCAAAAAGCAGAAGCACAGGCAAGAGAAGCGACAAAGGCATCTTCGCTTGACCGGGTTCGCGGAGAAATTGCTTCTATGCGAAACGCAGATGACCTGCAACGCATCACGCCATTGATATGGAAAGAACTTACTGCACTAGGCGTTCCTTTTTTCAGGTGTGGTGTAGTGATCGTAAATGAACAGGAAGAGACGGTGGAGTTTTACTTATCTACTCCTGATGGCAAACCGTTGGCAGCATTGAATTTGCCATTTGACAATTCTGATATCACACGACATCCTGTTATTAACTGGCGGCTGCAAAAAGTATATACCGACCATTGGGATAAGGAACAATTTATGGCCAACGCAAAATTGCTGATAGAACAGGGGCAAATACAAACGGCCAATACCTACCAGGGCGGGGCAGAACCACCGGAATCCATCACATTGCAGTTTGTTCCCTTTAAGCAGGGCATGATGTACGTGGGCAGTGCCGAACCATTAACTGACTTACAGATTGACCTGGTACAGTCACTCGCCGATGCCTTTTCGGTTGCTTATGCCCGCTATGAAGATTTTACCAACCTGGAAACCGCCAAGGAACAGGTGGAAAAAGCATTAGCGGAATTGCAGGCCACACAAAAGCAGTTGATACAATCAGAAAAGATGGCCAGCCTTGGAGAACTCACAGCAGGCATTGCACACGAGATACAGAACCCGTTAAACTTTGTCAATAATTTTAGTGAAGTGAACAGTGAACTAATTAAGGAATTAAAGACTGAAGTAATGAATGGAAACGTGGAGGAAGTGAATGCTATTGCAAACGATATAGAATCTAATTCAGAAAAAATAAATCACCATGGCAAAAGAGCTGATGCCATTGTAAAAGGGATGCTGCAGCACAGCCGAAGCAGCAGTGGTGTTAAAGAACCAATAGATATCAATGCGTTGTGTGATGAATATATTCGACTTTGTTATCATGGCTTAAGGGCAAAAGACAAATCATTTAATACAACTATTAAAACCGATTTTGATAACAGCATCGGGAAAATAATTATTATCCCGCAGGATATTGGAAGGGTGATATTGAATTTACTCACGAATGCGTTTTACGCCGTGAATGAGAAAAATAAACACATAGAACAAAACCTAACAGGTTTTAAAAACCTGTTAGGTTTGGAACGCTACGAGCCAACGGTTTCAGTACGTACAAAAAAGATAGGTGATAAAGTTTCAATCTGTGTGAAAGATAACGGCAACGGAATTTCTCAAAAAGTGGTAGATAAAATATTTCAGCCATTCTTTACTACAAAGCCAACAGGACAGGGAACCGGATTAGGTTTGAGCTTAAGTTTTGATATTATTAAAGCGCACGGTGGAGAAATAAAAGTGGAAACCCTTTCTGCCGAAGCGGCAGCACAGGCAGGGAAGGTTGACGAAGGAAATCCCGGTGATGCCCGAAAAGGAGAAGGCACAACGTTTACAATCCAATTACCCTTTAACACGGAAAAATGATAAAAAATCTCTTTGTCTTATTATTAGTAGTGCTTTCAACACTCAATACAGATACACAAAATATTGACAGTCTGAAACAGGGATTAGCTACTGCACAGGAAGATACTAATAAAGTCAAAATAATGTTTGCACTTTATTATAATTACAAATATAACACAACTAAACCCTCACCAAATGCAATTCTGGTGGGGGTTTTTTGATTTCCTGACCAGGTTCTGCCATATTGATTATAAGATCGGCAACAGGGTAGGTATTCAAAGCATCAGCTGCGTGGTTGTAATTTATTGTGAGAATAAATTTACAATTTAAAACAGGGAATTCGGATTGAAAAACATCAGGAAATTACAATGAGCTTTTTATCATGCCTGGGATTGGGGGATTGTTTTATCTTCTCCTGTCCGTTGCCGGATAACAATATTTATAAACTATAATTTTAAAATCTTTTTATGATATTATTTTAATTGTAATTTGAAGAAAAAAGGTAACTTCGATAATGATTTCTTAACCGATTTTTTCAAAAATACCTTGCGATTGCTTATGAATAACGACGAAACATTGTGGATAGGACTGCAGCAGGGAGATAAGGAAATGTTTTTGGCCTTGTATAAAGAATACTACCATTGCCTCTTATTTATTGGATTAAAGGAAATAAAAGATGCCCAACTGGTTAAAGATACCATTCAGCAATTGTTCTTATACTTGTGGGAGAAAAGAGAAACCATAAAACAGGCGAGGAATATCAAATCTTACCTGGTTACTTCCTTTTTAAGAAATCTTACCACAGATTGGAAAAAATCCGTGAAAGCAACCAATTTGCAGGTTGTCAGGGATAATTATACTGAGGATACTCAACTAACCCCGGAAGAGAAACTGATAAGGAAAGACGAGCAAAATCATCTGTTTAAGCTATTAATGAATCATATTAATGAGCTTCCTAACCGTCAAAAGGAGCTCATCGTGCTTAAGTTTTACGAGGGGCTCACCTATGAAGAAATTGTACAAAGAACCGGCTTATCCCATCGCACTGTGTATAATAAAATTCATGAAGCATTAAAAAAACTAAAATTGGATATGGTCACAAGCCAGCATTCCCATAGGGTCGCGCTTATATTGTTAGTCAATATCCTGGCTTCTTCTGCAATTATTACCGAAATCACTAATTTCCCGTCTGCTACATCCTAATTTTAATTTCTCTTCCCTCCATTTCAGAAAAAAAGAAATTTTCTTTTCAAATAACGGGTAAAAAATACCGGCCGGATACTCTAATTTAAAAATATTTTACTAAAACCACATTATGAAGTCTGATAAAATGGACATAGCGGATTTATTGTCAGATGAATCCTTTCTTAATTATTGCAAAAAATCTTCACCGGAGGATGTGGCATTTTGGGAGACTTATATTAAAGAAAATCCGGATCGCCGGTTATTGGTGGAATATGCAAATGAAAAATTCGTTCAATTATTCAATGCTTTAGCTGAAGCAGACAGGGATGAACAGGAAACGAGGTTAAAGACCAGGTTAAACTTTATGGAATCGACTCCCATTGTTCAGATGGAGGGATTTGAAATGAAGAAATCCGGGAATATTTTACCCATCCTGCTTAAACTTACTGCGGCAGCTGCCGTATTGCTTACTGCCGTCCTTTTTACTGTTAATTATTTTAATATTGGTCAGAAAAAACACCTTAAAACATTCCTGGCAGTTTACGGTGAAAGAAAGAATATTCAATTGCCCGATGGTTCGGATATCACATTGAATGCAGGAAGTAAAATAGAAATTAATGAAAGTTTTGGTGTTTCCAACCGGGATGTTTATTTGGAAGGAGAAGCATTCTTTGATGTAAAGCATAACGCAAAAATTCCCTTTATTGTCCATACCCATGCCATGGATGTAAAGGCAATGGGAACTGCTTTTAATGTGAAGGCTTACCTCAATGAAAAAATCACGGAAACTTCTTTAATAAGAGGACTGGTGGAAGTTACACTTAAAGAAAGCAATAATCGTATCATGTTTCTTTATCCCAACCAGAAAATAAAGTGGGAATTCCCCCCTGAAAAAGCTGTTAACAACAATTCAGCAACCTTAAAAAATGTGGACACTTCAAATACAACTGACGGCCTTCTGAAAAAACTGGTAATAACTGATAATGGTGATATAAAAGAAATAGCCTGGAAGGAAAACAAATTAATATTTGATAATGAGTTGTTGGGCGATATAGCCATATCACTCGAAAGATGGTACGGGGCAAAGATTGAATTTAAGGATGATGCCATCCGGAATTACCGTTATACCGGGACCTTTGAAAAGGAGGATTTAAATACTGTGCTCGATTTCCTTAAGGAATCCAGGAGTTTTAATTATAAAATAGAACAAAGTGGGACTTTAACAGTAAAACTGTCTGAATAAAAATACAGGGAAGAATGCGCTAACATTCCCCCTGTACTAAAAAACCTGAAACACTTTTAAAAAAATAAAAGATGTTTCTATTTTTTCATTTAAAACCAAAATAAAGGTATGAAAAAAATTCATGCTTATCGGTGGAGTTATACAAACCCACCTTTAACGAAGCTGCTTAAGATTATGAAATTAACTTCAATTCTGCTGTTTGTCTCTGCGATGTCGGTCAACGCAGGCGGGTTTTCACAGGATGTGAAAGTGAACCTTTCACTTAAAGGGGTAAAACTAACGAAGTTCTTTAAGGCTATTGAAAGAGAAACCAAATATCGGTTTGCATTTTGTAATGATATTATCCCGGATGGCCGGATAGTTACAGTCAATGTAAAAGAAACACCATTATCCCAGGTGATGAATGAGGTAATGTCACCTACTAAACTCAAATACCGGTTTGACGAAGTATCCGGCATTTTTATTATTTCAGAAAAGGCAGACTTCATTTTTAAGGACTTTGAAGCTCCGTTGGAACGAACTATTACCGGTACTGTAACCAGCGACAAAGGAGAGCCTCTTTCCGGTGTATCGGTGCAGATAAAGGGTTCGTCAAAAGCCACCATCACCTCTGCCAATGGTTTTTTCACAATTGATGTGGAGGACAACGCAAAATTCCTGGTTTTTTCTTTTGTCGGCATGATCCCCAGGGAAGTGAGTATTGAAGGGAAAACCTCCTTGCAGGTAGTCCTTCAATTATCTAACAGGGCATTAGACGAAGTAGTTGTTGTGGGTTATGGTACCCAAAAACGAAGCCTTATTACAGGCGCTGTTTCCAGTGTGAGCAGTAAAACTTTGAATGAGACCCCTGCACTAACTATTTCTCAGGCATTACAAGGCCGTGTTGCCGGGCTCCAGGTAACAAATAACGGAAGTCCTGGTACCGAGCCGATTGTACGCATCAGGGGTATTAGTTCTATTAGCTATGCTTCCGATCCCTTGTATATCGTGGATGGATTTCCGACAGGCGACCTGGCGGCAATTGATGTAAAGGATATAGAATCTGTTGACGTATTGAAAGATGCCTCCTCCGCTGCTATCTATGGCTCAAGAGCTACAAATGGTGTAATAATGATTACAACCAAAAAAGGCAGAAGAGACAACAAATTGCGTGTAAGCCTTGATTCCTATTATGGTACCCAGGAAGTAACCGAGCGTCTCAGTTTGTTAAACACAGAGCAGTTCAAACAGTATGCGCTTGCTTACAGGGGTAGCCAGGTACAACGACTCCTACCCCCGGACATCAATCAGCCTATATATACGGGCGCTACCCAAACCTATGGTCAGACGAATACCGACTGGCAGGAAGCTTATTTTAAAAAAGGAGCAATGACCGGCCATAACCTTGGTTTGAGCGGCGGTAATGAATCATCCCGTTTTTATGCTTCGGCAGGTTTTATGGATCAGAAAGGTACTGCTCCCACTGTTGCTTACCGTCGTTATAATTTCCGAATTAATTCAGATCATATTATTGGTAAAATGTTCACCTTCGGAGAAAATTTATATATTGCCTCCGGCGACCAGTCCTATGATAATAATGAGACCGGCTCCAGGACAAATTTGGTGAATGTGATCAGGATGATGCCCCATATACCCGTATATGACCCAACTTCCAAAGGTGGTTTCCGGGGAGTAAATGCTACTTTAGATGGTGGCGATCCCACAAATCCAGTGGAAGATGCAGTATTAAAAAATCCAGGCAACAGAACAACAGCAAAGATTTTTGGCACAGCCTACCTGGATATTAATTTCACTAAATGGCTAAAATTTAAGTCAACCTTCGGTGTAGATTATGCAAATACTTTAGACTATCGCTTTTCACCTATCTTCAACGACAATGGGGCAATTGCCGGCTCCAGTGCAACCCTGGCTACTATTACAAACAACCGCTCGGTTTCTACCGTACTATTATATACTGAACAACTTTCATTCGACAAAACTTTTGCCAGTCATCATATCAATGCGATTGCGGTATATGAGCAGCAAAGCCAGAACACAAGGAATGAAAACGCAAGCGGTAACCAGTTATCCAATGATCTTAAAACATTAAACAATGCCTCCAATGTATCTACTCAGACGCTGTTTGGTGAAAATACTTTATTATCCTACCTCGGCCGTGTGAATTATGATTTTAAGGGGAAATATTTACTGAGTGGTGCAATTCGTCGTGACGGTCTTTCCGTTTGGGCGCCGGGAAAGAAATGGGCTACTTTTCCATCGGGTTCCATAGGCTGGAGAATTGACCAGGAAAATTTCATGAAAAACCAGTCGCTCGTTTCTGACTTAAAATTAAGAGCCGGATACGGTGTAACGGGTCTTAATGGCCTGGTGTTAGGCAACACGCCCTGGCTGGTAAGTGTAAATGCCAACAGCGCTTATTATCCTTTTGGTGGTTCAGCAACCGGTGGTCCCGCTTCTTCCATCCAACGACTGGGAAACCCGAATTTGGAGTGGGAAAAAACAAAACAACTAAATATAGGCTTAGACCTGGGATTGTTAAGAAACAAGGTCACCTTAACGCTTGAATATTATCAACGCAAAACTGATAACTTAATTTTAAGCTTACCACTTCCTCCTTCTTTTGGATATATTACCAGTACAGTATCCCAAAACGTTGCTTCCATGCAAAACAACGGCTTTGAAGCACAATTAGGGTATACTGACAGGGAAGGCGAACTCAAATGGAACGCCAGTACAAACCTTAGTTTTAACACAAATAAAGTAGGGAGGCTGGCAGAAGGAGTTCCAAATATTGAGGCAGGAGGAAATGTGGATTTTGGTGCTTATAATATTACAAATACAGCAGTCGGCCAATCTATCCAGGCATTTTATGGCTGGGTGGTGGAAGGTATCTTCCAGGATGCATCAGAAGTTACCAAACACGCCACACAAACGGCGGGTACCGGCCCCGGTGACCTTAAATTCCAGGACACAAATAATGACGGCAAAATTGATGAACGTGACCGCCAGTTTTTAGGTAGCTTCATACCCAAGGCAACTTATGCATTAAACCTGGGAGCCAACTATAAGAATTTTGATCTGGGGGTTTTCTTCCAGGGTGTAACTGGCAACAAAATCTTTAATGCTACACGGGTTATCACTGAAGGCATGGTGCGTTTCTTTAATGCTGGTACACAGGTATTAAATGCGTGGACACCTAGCAATAAAAATACTAATATTCCCCGGGCTATATCTTCGGATCCAAATCAAAATTCACGTCCTTCTACCCGCTTTTTGGAAGATGGTTCTTACCTGCGCCTGAAAAATGTAATGTTAGGCTACACCGTTCCGGCTGCTTCTTTGGAGTCAATGACAAAGGGAACTATCAAGAACTTCCGTATTTATATTTCGGCTCAAAATATACTGACTTTTACAAATTACAGTGGCTATGATCCGGAAGTTGGTAACAGAACGCCTAATTCATCACTGACCAATGGTATCGACTTTGCCGTCTATCCTCAGCCAAAGGCTTACCAGGTAGGTATTCAGGCAACTTTTTAATAGGAAATATTATGTCAACTTTTATAAAAAACAGAATTATGAAACACAACATAAATAAACTGATTATTGTGGTTTTCCTGGTCTTCACCGGTATAATTGCCTGCAATAAAAAGCTGGATGTGCTCGATAAAAACAATCCGACAACTGAAAGTTATTTTAAGACGGCAGCAGAATTGCAAAATGGCGTTAATGCTATCTACTCTACCTTGCGTTCGGGCGAACTTGTTGGCCGGGAATGGTTCTTCACACATGATATGAGAAGTGGCGAATGCACTCCTGGTGGTGCCCAATTGGAAGCCCCACGGGCCGAGTTACTAAAACAGCCTTCCCCTGCTCCATCTAACTCCGTAATGTCGAACCTGTGGTCCGGTGCGTATCAAATGATTAACAGGGCTAACCTGGTGCTTTCCAAAGCGCCGGACATAACCGATAATCCAACACTGACAAATCGGCTGGTTGGGGAAGCAAAGTTTTTAAGAGGCTGGGCTTATTTTGAACTGGTATCGCAATGGGGGGATGTTCCACTTTATACAGAAACGGTTACCTCATCAGATGGTTTCCAGGGCAAGACACCGGCTGCTGACATTTATACATTTATTATCAGCGATTTAACTGAGGCTGCTCAAAAATTGCCGGCAAGTTATGGTTCTTCCGATAATGGACGGGCAACCAGTGGTGCTGCCAATGCTCTGCTGGCTAGGGTGCAAATGCAGAAGGGCGATTACACTGCGGCTAAAACGGCGCTGCTCCAGGTTTATAACAAATATACCCTCGTCGATAATTATCTATGGAATTTTGACGGTGATGCTAAAGATGATAATGGTGCAACAATTGCAACTGGTCATGAATTTAATTCAGAATCTATATTTGAAGTTGTCTTCATAGATAGGGGAGACAACAATTTTAATTGGGGCTATAATGGGGAGGGTTCCACAAGCCCGTTAAGTACAGTGCGCAACCAGGAGTATGGGATAACCTGGGGAAATATAATTCCTTCCGATCGTTTGCTAAATGAATTTGAAGCCAATGACCCAAGGTATAAATTTACCATTTTCGAGGAAGGAGATAAAATTCTGACCCAATCACCCGCCGGTCCCAAAACACTGGTATCCGCTGATATGAATATCGCTACTTCCATAAAGAATGGTGTAACCATTAAAAGGTTTTTTCGTAAATATGGAATATATGACTGGGTTAATTCCGGTTTTCACCCGGGTGGCATTAACCAGCGTTTAATTCGCTATGCAGATGTACTGCTGATGCTGGCCGAATGTGAAGCTGAAGTAGGAACTCCTGCCCAGGCTGCCAGTTACATTAATGAGGTTCGTAAACGTCCAAGTGTAAATATGCCTCCGGTTACGCTTGCTTCAAAGAACGATGCGCTAAAAGCGGTTATGCATGAAAGATCTGTCGAATTGAGTGTCGAGCAGGTTAGCAGCATCGATATATTACGCTGGAGGAAAAAAGGATACTTTCCCTCCATTATTCCTGATCGGGTACCGGCACAGGTTGATTTTTTCCCAATTCCGTCCATTGAAACCTCAACCAACCCGTTGCTTAAATAAACTGGTATAATTTTCTTTTGATAGAGGCTATTTGTATAGCCTCTATTTTTTTACCCTGGTATATTTTTCAATATTTATCCTGTTGATGCCTGCATTTTCAACCTTTTCCGTTCCGCTTTGAATGAGTGTATCATTTTGTATGCTGATGGTAAATGTAAAATCATTGCCTTCCCATTCCCTGTCACTGCAATATTCCAGGTGTTCTGTATATTGGTTATCCTTAAGCATATAACTGCCACCACCCGAACTAAAAGCAGCCGTTGAATCTTTACCTTTTTTCAGATCATGTTTTAAAAACGCAAAATGAGTATCATTGATAATTTTGATGAAGGAAAGACCCCTGGTATAATTTGTAACAGTGGTATCCCCTTTTTCGATCGTACTGCCTGAAATAAGTTGCCAGGTTCCTGCAATTGGCAAACCTGATTGTTGAGGTGCCTGGTTATTAGTGGTGCAACCACACAACAGCAGGATTGCGCTGAATATAGTAATTAATGCTTTTATCATCATCTTATTTTGACTGGTATCCTCTTCAGGATTGGTTATTTAACTGGTTAAAATAAAGATACTGAATTTTCTGCTCTGGCGCATAAACTTAAAACCTAAAGGATACAGGTTATTCGCCCTTTCTTCTATGTGTCCTATGTACCTATGTTGTTCAAATAAATATTTTTGTAAAACTTTCACCCTTCCTCCTATGTGTCCTACGTACCTATGTTGTTCAAATAAATATTTTTGT
>JBDTWP010000238.1:0-10815 GCA_040006615.1 Ferruginibacter sp. | reverse complement strand
GGCTTTGAAAGTTCATTCCTTAATTTTAGATGCACAACTTTATTATATTTGTTCAATTTAAAAAAATTTCGTCGACAAATACCCACCCTTTCTCACCTTTGCTTTTGTGCCATGCAGGTAATTTACCTACAGGGATAACCACCACTTTCAAATATTTTTCTTTTACCGGTTTAAAGTTCAGATCGTATCCTTTCATATAGCCGGGTAATTCTTTAACTGGTTGTTCCGGGTTGATCTTTTTCACAAGATGGAGATGACCGGGATCATTGCCGGCCCAAACTTCTACCTGTTGAGGAGGCATAATAAACCCTCCTGTATTCACCAGGGTGCTTACAGTGATAGTGGAAATAGTTTTTGGCTCAACAAAATACAGCGTTGCCCGCAAAGGTGCCCTGTAACCCAGCCATTTTCCACTGCGAGTGTTTAGATCGCCTTTTTGAGCATCCGTAAGAACGGATGCACCAGTGGATCTATACTGTGGGTCGGGAGGGTCCAGTAATGATATAGAATCAATTTTAAATCCCGCTTTATAAAAAGTCCGTTCTGTTATATCGCTGCTGATCCATCCAGGTTTAAATGCTTTTGCCTTTACCGTTAAATTCTTATCCATCATGAAGTCGCCCTTATACAACGGTGAAAGAATGCTATCCGGTTCTGTTCCATCGGTGGTAAAATGAATAGCAACTCCTCGCACATAGTGCTTCAGTTTGAGTGATGTTGGCTGAAGCAACACCTGTTCTTCATTTTCTAAAAGAGGTGGGTTTAATTTTATGATGATAGTATCCCCTGTAAAGCCGGTTTCTATAATTGTATTTTTCAATTGTTTTTTTACTGCAACGAGGTTTTGCGATTGCGCCGGGGTACTCCAGATATACAGGTGGGTCAGGTTTGGTAAGGATACCAATGCGCTTAGGTTTGCCGTGCTGACGCCGGTACCGGATAAGGATAATTGCTTTAATTCTTTCAACTGGTTTAATACGGTCAGGCCGGTACCCTTAACGTTAGTAAAGGATAAATTGAGCCTGCGCAGGTTGGCGAACTGAGCAATGGTTTTAAGGTCATCATCGCTCACAGGCATTTTGTTTAAATTGAGAGATACCACCTGTTCTTTTACGGTAAGTAATTCCTTTAGTTGTTCGGCCCGGAATTGAGCAGCACTAAAAAACTCCACCCCTAAAGCAGGTGAACCCAGGGCCAGCGGTGCAACAAGGCGGTAGTTATTGTGCAATGCCCTTATTTTACTATCATCCGCAGGCTTGAAAGTATAGTCATCGGTTTCTATCGTATTAAACAATGTCGCAGCCAGCAGACGCAAGGTATCCGTATCCGGTAGTTTAGCAACCTTAGTGGTAAAGCTGGTACCGCCGCGTATCCAGTGGTATATAATACTGGCTTCCCCTTCCGTAAGTTGTGGTTTACCTGCAGGTGGCATATGCTTTTTATTTTCCAGCGGCAAATGTATCCGCCTCAGCATTAATCCGAAATCCTTTTGAGTTGAATCCCACAAGGCCCCGTTTTTCCCGCCTTTAATTAGTGAGGCAACCGGTTCCATTACCAGTTCACCTTTAGCCTTTTTTTCATTATGGCAACTGCTGCACTTCGATTTTAGAATGGGCTTTACCATATCATTGAACACTTCCGCATCCTCAAACATAACAATGGGAGCCTGTATCTCCTTTGTAACAGGAGCAAAAAGATAATTTTGACCGTGTGTTATATCAGCTCCGAGATGGCCGGTAATAATTACTATGATCATCCCGGATAGAGCAGTAAGGGCAAGTATTACTCTCATCCGCCGGATATGATGCCTGAAGACGTACCATGCAAAGGACAATAAAGAAATGAAAACTCCGCCCCATTTATGCAATGCCACCACGTCCTGGGTATACCCTTCCTCTTTAGAAAGAAACAATCCCATCAACGCGCTGCTGACTGCAGTGAAAGAGGCTAATAAGAGCAACCAGTCGCCGATCGCGGCCTGTTCCGGCGTAATGGATTTTTTTAACCCCGAAAATAATTCCCAAAAGATGCATAACACTACCAATACGATCGGGAAATGCAACAATAACGGATGCATGCGCCCCACCGTTTGTACCCAGGGTGGTACAGACAGACCACTCTCAAAAATCAACAGGAAGATCAGCAGGCAATTAAGCGCAAAATCTATATTGTAAACAACGGCTTTCCATCTTTGCATAATCGCTCAAACTTTATTTCACAGGTGACAATTTATAAGGATATACTTTTCCGGAATTCCATTGAGCAATGTATAAATTTTCTTCATCATCCACACATACATCATGAGGGTATTGAAAGTGTTTGGTGGTTTGAAACATTTCTGCGAGTTTATCATCTGCATAAAGAGGTTCGGAACCTCCAAGGTTGGAAATTACTTTAAAATTCTTATCAAGGATGGTAACAAAACCTGACTGCTGTCCCTGGCGCTTATCGGTTTGTAAAACAGCAGCATATAAATAGTCGCCATTTATTACAGGGCGGCAAACCCAGGCGCCAGGTAAGGGAATGGTATCTATGTATTCTCCACTGAATTTAAATCGCTTGAAGGCATTTTGCTGGCGGGATGTTACAACCAGGCAGGGTTGTTGCGGATCCCGCTGGTCAACACATACTCCATGGGCATTTAACAGATGCTTTTTTTCATCTCCCCTTCCACCAAAATAATTGATATAACGCCCGGTGGAATCATAATGAATAATAAAATCCTTACCATATCCATCTGCTACATAAATGTCGCCATCCGGAGTAATCGCCGTTTCGGTGGGAACATATTCATCGGCTTTTGAATATTGGCCGGTTTCTTTAGGGTAGTCCAGCACCATCAGAACCCTTCCATCAATGGTAGTCTTGATCACCTGGTGGCGCTTATTATCACAGATAAATAAAACCTCTGCACCGTTTTCGTTAAAAAGCGTTAACCCATGGGCACCAGGATATTCGTTGCCCCAGGTAGTTAATAATTTGCCGCTTTTATCATAAATTAGCACATTGTTTTTTGTCTCGTTGGTAAGCAAAATGATCCTGCCCTTACGATCCTGCACCATCTCATGGCAATCATTTACAGGGAACCGGGCGGCATCTGCTTTACTCCAATTGATATTAAGGCGGTACTGTTTATTATTCTGTCCAAGCAAAGGATCTTCCTTAAATGGAAATGATGATTGGTACATAAATCCTGCAGCCCCCAGGGAGGCGTTTTTTATAAATGATCTGCGTTGCATATTATTGAATTAAAATATTGGTGAATTAATACATCGGATTTCTTCTGCCGGTATCAGGTAATGATCCCCTTCACCACTTTTCCCGCTACGTCTGTAAGCCTGTATCGCCTGCCAAGATGCTTGAATGTTAATTTTTCGTGATCAATTCCCATCAAATGCAAAACTGTGGCATGAAAGTCATTTACATGCACGGGATTCTGAATTATGTTATAGCCGAATTCATCCGTTTCGCCATACACACCCGGCTTTACACCTCCTCCTGCCATCCAGATGGTAAAGCACCTTGGATGATGATCTCTTCCATAATTATCTTTGGTAAGCGTTCCCTGGCAATAATTTGTTCTTCCAAATTCGCCGCCCCAGATAATTAAAGTTTCGTCCAATAAACCTCTTTGTTTCAGGTCGGTGATCAGTGCTGCGGATGCCTGGTCGGTATCAAGACATTGGCCACGTATTTCCCCTGGCAGGTTTCCATGACCATCCCAACCCTGGTGATATAACTGAACAAAACGAACGCCATTTTCAGATAATTTGCGTGCGAGCAAGCAGTTTGCCGCATAAGTTCCCGGCACGAGGCAATCAGGTCCGTATAATTTTACGATATCTTCAGGCTCTTTACTGAGGTCCGTAATTTCGGGTACTGCAGTCTGCATGCGGTAGGCCATTTCGTACTGCTGCACTTTGGCGTTTATTTCAGGGTCCCCGGATTCCTTAAAGGTTTCGGCATTTAATTCTTCCAGCTTATCCAGCATTTTCCTGCGGTCTGCCTTATTGATACTTTCAGGGTTGTTCAGGTACAGAACGGGGTTGTCGCCACTGCTAAACTGCACACCCTGGTGCACTGAATCAAGAAATCCATTGGTCCAGAGTTTTGAATACACGCCCTGCCCATTGCCTTTTCCTTTTGATAACAGAACACAAAAAGCCGGGAGATTTTTATTTTCGCTTCCCAGCCCGTAACTCAGCCAGGAGCCCATGCTGGGGCGGTTACCCACCTGTGCGCCCGTTTGAAAGAAAGTGAGTGCCGGATCGTGATTGATCGCCTCGGTGAAAATACTTTTTACGAAGCACAATTCATCCGCTACTTTGGATGTGTGGGGAAGCAGTTCACTTAGCCAGGCCCTTGACTTTCCATATTGATCAAACTTAAAAGTTGTTCCCGCCAAAGGGAATTTTTTTTGATCGGCGGTCATGCCAGTGAGACGTTGTCCCATGCGGATAGATTCCGGAAGTTCCTGGCCAAACATTTCCTGCAGCTTTGGCTTGTAATCAAACAGGTCTAACTGTGAGGGTGCCCCGTTCTGAAAAAGATAAATGATCCTTTTGGCTTTGGGCGCAAATTGGGGCAGCCCGGTCAATAGCATTTCCTCTTCGCTTTTATTGCCGAACAAATCGGGTATCAGCAATGAACCTAAAGCTACACTACCAATTCCCAGGCTTAGTTTTGAAAGGAATCGCCTCCGGTTTAAATTGAGGCTATGTTCCAGGATTTCTTTTTGCATAATCAGGTTTTTGTAATGGCTTCCTCCATGTTATAAATCATATTGATCACTTTCATCAATGCTGCGGTTTCATTCTTATCCAAATTCTTATCGAATGGGAATTCCCCTACTTTCAAAGTAGCGGCAGCATCCAGTTGCTTCTGCCTGAACTGTTTTAGCTGTTCGTCATAATAAGTTTTCAAAATAATGTTTTCCCTGGAACCCGCTACCCTGCATATGATCCGGTGAAAAGCTCTTTTTATTTTTTCTTCCGCCGTAACATTTTCCTCCATCAGTTTTTGGGCCAGCACACGGGAAGCTTCCAGCACGGTAGGATCATTCATCATCATCAATGCCTGGAGAGGAGTATTAGTTTGTACGCGCTTAACTTCACACTGATCCCGGTTGCTTGCGTCAAACAGGATCATACTGGGTGGCGGTACCGTTAACTTGATAAAAGTGTACATCCCCCGGCGATAGAGGGCATCTCCCTTATCCTGCCTGTAGGTTGCCAAATCTCCCCTGCCCGAACTTGCCATTTCCCAAAGCCCCCTGGGTTGGTAGGGCTTTACGCTTGGCCCGCCGATTGTATTTACTAATAATCCACTGCTATACAATATAATATCCCTTACAAATTCAGCTTTTACTTTCAGCCGGGGTGCGCGTGACAAGTAAATATTTTCAGGATCCTTTTTGCGATTTTCTTCATTTATCGTTGCAGACTGTCGGTATGTTGCGGACATCATGATCTGTTTCACCAGCCGCTTGATATTCCATCCGTGCTCCATAAAATCTACCGCCAGCCAATCGAGCAATTCGGGGTGGGTGGGCAGTTCTCCCTGCTTACCAAAATCACCGGAGGTTTTTACCAGCCCCCTGCCAAAAATTTCCTGCCAGATATGATTTACAAAAACGCGGGCGGTAAGCGGATTGTTATTGTTGACGGTCCAGGCTGCCAGGCCCAGCCTGTTCCTGTTATTCTGGAGGGTATCAAAGGCCATTACTGATTTTAAGGCTGCCGGGAAGACCTGGGTACCGGGATGATCATATACACCACGGTTAAGGATATAGGTCTTGCGAAGTGTATCGTTTTCACCCATCACAGAAACCGTGAGTGTACCGGTGTCCTTTTTATTTATGAATGATAAAAGGCTTTTCGTTTCGGCATCACTGATAGTGAGTATAGGATTCTTCGCGGGTTTTGATACGGACACATCACCTTCATATCCCACTTCTTTTGTATTATTAAAAAACGAAAATAACTGGTAATAGTCTTTTTGGGAAATGGGATCGTATTTATGGTCATGACATTGCGCACATTCTACCGTCAATCCCAAAATTCCCTTGCCAAAGGTTTTGGTTTTATCAAGGATATATTCGATGCGGTATTCTTCGGGAATTACCCCTCCTTCTTCCGTGTACTTATGATTGCGAAAAAAAGCAGTGGCCAGTATTTGCTCCTTTGTAGCATTGGGCAACATATCGCCTGCAATTTGCCAGGTAAGAAACTGATTGTATGGCAGGTTATTGTTGAAAGCGTGAATTACCCAGTCGCGCCATGCCCATTGCGTCCTCACATTATCATCCTGGTAACCGTAGCTGTCCGAATAACGGGCTATATCCAGCCAATGAACAGCCATCTTTTCGCCATAGGAAGCTGTATTCATCATCTCATCAACAGCAGCTTCATAAGCGTTTGGTTTTTGACTGGTAACAAACTGATCCATCATTGCCTGGGAGGGAGGCAGGCCGGTAAGATCCAATGATAACCTTTTTAATAATCGCTCTTTGTCTGCTTCCTCATTTGCGGTAAGTCCTGCCTGTTCCAGTTTACTAAGAATAAAATAATCGATCTCATTTTTTGCATGTTCCTTCTCTTTTATTGCCGGCAACGGCGATTTTACCGGTTTTACAAATGCCCAGTGAGGTTCATATTTCGCACCCTGCTTGATCCATTTCTTAAACAGCCCGATTTCATAATCCGACAATACACTCAAATGAGAAGATGGTGTAGGCATCAGGTAAGCAGTATCGGTAGAGGATATACGCTTATACAATTCCGATTCTTCCGGCTTATAGGGAACCAATGCAAAAGCGCCTTTTGTTTCCTTCAGGGGAGCAAATGCAGAATCGGGCAGGTCGAGCCTTAAACCAGCTTCCCGTTTATTAACGTCGGGTCCATGACATTTAAAGCATTTATCAGATAGGATCGGCCTGATGTGAAAATTAAAACTCACCTTGTCAGGCATCAGGTGATCGCCATAATTATTTGCGTGCATACACGCGATCCAGCTTACAATCGTAACAAGCAAAAAAGCAATAACTATTAAAAATTTAGTTTTCATGATTAATGAATAAAGAGCAAACAATTCAACAAAGTTAACCCTCAATTATTTTTACTGTTCTTTTATAAAAATTATTTTCATTTAATTTGGTCTGTAAGGTAAGTCTAAAGTTGTTGAGTTCCCGGTCTTCAATTAAATCCTGTTCCATTGATTTTCCAATGTGGCCTTTTTTCAGGTACAAATCAATGGCATTGTATAATGCGTTTAGGGTGGTTGGCATATCGCATAAAATTAATTTAACAGGATCGTTTACATCGGCCTTATATACAGTTTTAATTCCCCTGCCACTTGCGGCACCCAATGTACAATCTTTAAATCCATTTTCCTTAAAATAATACGCCGATTCCATCCTCATATCTTCTTTAAGATCATTGGGAATATAAATCTGCAACTCGAATTTGCTATAAAATCCGCCATCCAGTTCAACCACACCGGTATTGAAAAGATAGCCACATACCGGGGTTATAAAGTTATTATAATAGCCAATTGCAAGCCCGGTGGAAGGAAGCAGTCCAAGTTCCTGTAGTTTTATTTTTTCGAGGATTTTGTCCCTCAATTTTTCAATTTCATTCTTAAGAGATACAGACTTTTTAATATTGCCGGTTGCGGTAAACTGGGCCACTGTTATCCCAGCCATATCGCTGGGTAATTTGGCTTCCCGCTCCTGGATGATAAAGGCGCGGTTGATACCCAATCTTCCAATAAACAAACCATATTCAAATATTACATTATCGCGGGGAGTTTGAAATGACTTATCGCGCACATTAGACCAGTCGTCTTTAGTGGCTACCAAAATCCCGAAATCGAACATACTTGCAGCTTTCAGCAGTGAATCAAGATAACTTTCATTCTGTGCAAATACTTTTCCATCGTTCCATAAAACACATTCAAATATCCTATTTTCAGGATCTGCGTTCAACGGATCTTTATTCAAAACATCGCTGATGTATCGGGCTACTTTTAATCCTTCACTTGAGGAGCCGATGAATATTCTTGTCGTCATGAATTAATTATTTAAGCGTGAAACCAAATCATCCAGGTCTTTTCATATGCAACGGGCTACGACACTTTGTGAATCGCGTCCTAAGTACCGGTAACAGGCTCACCCAGGCAAAACGATCATATCATAATTTTATTTGTTACGCTATTATATGTCATGCAAACAAACCATGCAATTAAATGTAATAATTTTGAAATATAAAACCATATTTGAGCTTTTCGTTCATTAAAATCAGCAAACAGGAAAATTGTTATTTAATTCATTTTTTTGGAATACGGCTATTAATCTGGCAATTTATAAAAATTTAAGGCCATTTCATAAATTTTTCTGTTTTCCGGGTACGCTAACGGGTAGTTAAGGAAGCAGCCGGCGGCTTTTTTATAGATGTTTTGAGCAGTACCGGTTGTCAGGAACCTGGCCAGCATTTTTTCGGTTTCTTTAGCAAGGAAATCCTCGTAAGCAACATCAAGTTCTTTGCAAAATTCTGACGTGGTGGCATGGGCTAATACTGCACGGGGATAGGGGGGAAATCCACCAATTGCCCTTGTATCAATAGCAAGCCGTTCAAATGCTTTACTGTATTCTACATCATGTTGCCCGAAAACGACCCGGTTTACCGATGTCATCGTTATCATGCCCGCGCACATCACGCATGGTTCTAAAGTAGTATATATCGTAAACCCTTCCAGGTTAAAACGCCTTGTTTTGTCAAGGTAACCCGTAATAGAACGCAGTTCACCATGCTGGGTCGCATTCCCGGTTGAATTGATGCAATTAAGGCCATAAAAAACGGGTGAATTTTCGGGATCTACCAATAATGCACCTATATTATATCCCCTTCGCTTTTCCCTTGGAATGCTTCCAGGCTGCCAGTCGCGGAATACAATGGAATAGGCAAGCAGTGAAAAAATTTCATCTGCTTCCTGTTGAATTGTGTTAATTTCTTTTTGTTCAGGCACCAGGCAATAATGAATTTTATACTAACAAACCGGGTTTGGTCTTATACACTTCCCACAACAATTCACCAAAAATTGTATTGGACCATGCAAACCATTTCCGGGTAAATTTTGTTGCATCATCCTTATGAAAAGACTCATGCATAAAACCCGTTCCTCCATGTGTTTTCCGCAATGTTTCGATACAGGCTTTAATTTCAGAATCATCCTTACTGGTCAGCCCCTTCATGATAATACTCAATGGCCAGATCATATCTATGCCTGCATGTGGCCCGCCAATACCCTCCGCCGCTTTGCCTTTGAAGAAAAATGGGTTATTGGCAGAGAGTAACATCTTCCGGGTATTAATATAAACGAGGTCTGTATTTTTTACTGCGTTCAAATATGGCAGGGATAATAAGCTTGGCACATTGGCATCATCCATTAAATGATAACTGCCAAAACCATTCACTTCGTAAGCATAAATTTTGCCGTAACGGGGATGATCAAGGATCGCATATTGATGAAGCGCCTTCTCAACTTCCACTGCCAATGACTCTAACTGACCAGCCAATGCATCATCCTTTAATATTTGCTTTGCCATTGTGGCCGCCTGGTGCAAACTTACTACGGCAAAAAAATTGGAAGGCACCAGGAAAGGAAAAACGGTAGCATCATCACTGGGACGAAACATGGAACAGATAAGTCCAACGGGCTTTACAGGATAACCGTAACCGCCTAATGGAACCCCGTCGGTGGCCCATGCTGTTGTACGTTGAAAAGAATAAGGGCCGTTATCCTTTTTCCGCTGTTGCTCTCTGAATGTCCGGAGGGTTGCTTTTATAGCTTCCTTCCACTGCCCATCAAATGGCGCAGTATCGTTCGTAAGCTTCCAGTAGTTATATGCCAGGCGAATGGGATAGCATAAGGAATCTATTTCCCATTTCCGCTCATGGATACCGGGTTGCATTTTGGTAAGATCAGTCTTCCATTCACTTACCTGGCTTTCATCCTTGTAAAATGCATTTGCATAGGGATCCTTTAATATGCATTTCGTTTGCCGGTTGATAACTCCAGCGATCAATTGCTGTAGTTCCTTATCCTCTTTTATTAACAGCAAATAAGGCCAAACCTGTGCCGTACTATCCCGAAGCCACATCGCATCTATATCTCCCGTTATTACATAGGTATCAGGCCTGTTATTGATCATTTCAAAATCCACGGTTGTGTCGAGGGTATTGGGAAAACAATTTCCGAACAGCCATCCAAGTTCCTTGTTGGTTACTTTCGCCTGGAACTCAACTATCGCATCCTCTACTGCCTTGCTGT
Organism: Ferruginibacter sp.; assembly: GCA_040006615.1. Taxonomy (GTDB): domain Bacteria; phylum Bacteroidota; class Bacteroidia; order Chitinophagales; family Chitinophagaceae; genus Ferruginibacter. The sequence goes on along the minus strand of JBDTWP010000238.1, from coordinate 486 downwards.
GAAATTTCCTTTTTTCAAAAGGAACCCGAACCACCGGAAATGGCGAATCGGGGTTAGCAAAAGAAAGATCCTTCAGGAGTAATCCAGCACCTAATAACCCGGCATTTCTTATAAATTCGTTTCGCTTCATAAATAATATATTTTATTGTTTAGAAGATGCCGGCCACGTTATTGCTGCATGACCAAATTCTTTGTTCGGTTTTTCATCCATGGTAAATTCCAGCACACCTCCCTGCATCATTATTGCATGTTCAATATAGGTTTTTGTATATGGCTTGTTATTGAATCGTATACTTTGAATATAGGGATGATCTTTGGCGCCATTTATCGTGCGAATAATAAATGACTTACTACCTCCAAGATGAAATTTCACTTCATCAAACCGGGGGCTTCCGAAAACATACTGGCCGCCTGCCGGGTTTGCAGGATACAGTCCCGCCATACTCCAGACACCCCAGGCACTCATCTGCCCGCAGTCTTCATTGC
>JBDTWP010000237.1:0-10851 GCA_040006615.1 Ferruginibacter sp. | reverse complement strand
AATTCCCAGTTCAGTATCCTTTTATTTGCCTCGATATTTTTAACAATAAATACTGCAAAGTCTCAAATTATACCTAAAGACCGAAGAACAATTTGGGAGGGAAATGCAGGAGTCGCTGGTGGTATTCCAAACCGTGCCATTATTGGTGCCACCATTAATGCAGCCACCTATGGAACGGGTATTGTAGATGCTTCCGCAGCAATTGGGGCGGCCATTGACGCCTGCCCGGAAGGACAAGTGGTGTTTATTCCGGCAGGGACTTATAGGGTGGATACTCCCATTTACCGGGCTTTAGCAAGCTTTGTTACCATCCGTGGCGCCGGAATGGGAAAAACTATTTTGAAAGCAGGAACCAAAATTAAACAGGTGATTCACCTGGGAAAAGGTAACTGGCCCAGGCCAACCACGGGAATTGAAATTCTCGGTAGCGCGTCAAAAGGAAAAAGGGTTTTGACCGTCCGGGATGCTTCGTCCATTATAGTTGGCAATTTGGTGAGGCTCGAACAACAGGACTTATCCTATGTTATTTCTGTCAATTCATCCACTACCCACAATTTTATTTCAGCTGTATTTAAAGTCACGGCAAAAACGGCGACAACTGTAACGGTTACACCATCCTTGCCTTTTACTTATAATTCATCACCAAAGCTTGTTCAATATCCTGGATCTCCATTAGTCAGCACCGGGGTAGAGGATCTGACACTCGATTGCAATGTGAAATGCGGGATGGGGTTAGAAATAGAACAGTCCTGGGGCTGTTGGGTTAAAAATATTGAGATCATAAACTCAACTAACCGGCAGATGTTTTTGGTTTGTTTTGTATCGGGAGAGATCAGGCATAATTACACCCATGCTACTGCAAGTGGCGGGCCCGAACACGAAGGAATCGATTTTTATGAGGATGGCTCTTTCAACCTGGTCGAAGATAATATTTCCTATAACGGCGGTTTCCCGGGAATTATACTGGGAGATTCCAGGGGGGGCTGTACCGGGAATGTGATAGCATATAATTTTTGTTATAATACTGATACCGGTTACCCCAATACAGCAGGGATGGATATCAGCGTTAGTCATGGGCCTCATAATATGATGAACCTTGTAGAAGGCAATATTGCAGGTGGTGTGGGAAGCGATGGATATTTTGGGTCTACCAGCCATATCACTATACTCCGCAACTGGTTAACCGCCACCCATCCTACTTGTTCAGACAACCTGATTTCAGTCAATATCGGGCGATGGAACAACTATTTCAACCTTGTAGGGAATATTCTTGGAACGAGCGCATTCAGCAGGGCAGGGTTGCTGCATCCTGAAAATGGATTCAATTATGCTGACCAGGTAATTTACAAAATCGGCTACCCTAATATGGGAAACAATGGTTTCAACGGTGCCTGGGGTCCAACTGATCCACCGGACTACATCGGTCAGGCAGGTTCAGGAAAGGCCCTCCAGGAATTCGATCATAATGTAATAAAAACCATGGTACTGCATGGTAATTTCGATTACAAAACCAATGCTATGGCCTGGGATCCAACAATTACCGACCATAATATTCCGGTTAGTTATTTCAGAAGAAGCAAGCCAGCCTGGTTTGGCAAACTTTCCTGGCCACCCTTTGACCCTGCATCACCTCCCGGGGAATTTAGTGATAAAAACATAAGCCTCATCCCCGCGGGATATCGCTTTATTCACGGAGTTGATCCTTAGTCATCATAAAATCAAATATCAGGATATATTTTTTTCCTCAAACTCTTTTCTATATTGCGACGGTGTCATTCTTTTTACATGCCTGAATTGTTTACTGAAATGAGCCCAGCTATTGTAGCCGCTTTCGTAACATATTTCCATTACCGGTTTATTGCTGTTTGTAAGCAGCTTACAGGCATGACTGATTCTCAGGTCCTGGATAAAATCGAAATAGGTTTTTTTAATATTTTTCTTAAAAAAACGACAGAAGGTTGGAATACTCATCGCCACCACATCTGCTACCTGCTTCAATGTGATGTGGGTTAAATAACGCTTAAATGAAAAGTCGATAATTTTTTCAATGGCAGGATTAATATTGTTTTTGTTGGAAGCGAAATCCCGGGTAAGCGAAATATAGTGCGCTGTGCTGCTTATTTTTTCCAGGCAATGCAGCAATAAGCCGATTCTTTGAAATCCTTTGATTGATCCCATTTCAATAATGATCGCCGCGATTTCTTTTTTCAGTTTAGGCTGTATTTGTATCCCGTCATTTTTTTGTAACAACTGGTACACGCTTTTAAGTTCAGCTAACTGCAGGAATTCTTTTCCAAAAATATCCTGTTTAAAATGCAACACAACCGAACAACCCGTCATTTTGTGATATTGCTTTTTAAACCAGTGTGGCAAATTGCCTGCGATAAAATAAATATCACCGGGTTTGTATTCGCCGATATAATCCCCGATCATCGCTGTGCCATGCCCCTCTGTTATTAGGATCAGTTCAAACTCCTCGTGTTTATGCCAGTTGGTTTCGAAACTGGGTGTCCGGTAACTCCGGCATGCAAACGACTGGTGCTCCTCCAGGTGTATTTTTTGAATCAGTGTTTTCATCCTGTAAATTAATGCTGTGAAATAACCCGCATACCAGTAGTAGTATTAATAACCTGCAATAATTGAAAAAATTATCAATTATCAATTATCAATTATCAATTAAATTAATTATCAATTAAATTAATTAGCTGCTATCTTATCATATATTTTATCTAAAATTATTCAAATCTGATAAGATAGCATATTTTTTTTTATAGATAGCGGTTGTATAAGGGCAACAAAATGCGAAACTTTACACTTTGAAAATCGATTGTATCACAACTGTCTTTAAAACGTCATATGCTATTCTTAGGTATCGATCTGGGAACTTCTTCCATTAAAGTCGCCATCGTGGATGCGCAATCCCGTCAATCCATTACAACGGTACAGTATCCCGATTCAGAAACCGGGATCAATTCCCTGCAAAAAGGATGGGCCGAACAAAGCCCCGCAACCTGGTGGGAAAATGTGCAGCAGGCCATTCTGAAAGCGCATGCCGGGAAAAAATATGATCCAAAAGATATCGTAGCCATTGGCATCGCCTATCAGATGCATGGTCTGGTCTGTGTGGACAAGAACCAACAATCTTTGCGGGACAGTATCATCTGGTGCGACAGCCGCGCCGTTGATATTGGAAATAAGGCTTTCGATGCAATTGGCCATGAAAGGGCTTTACAACACCTGCTGAATTCTCCCGGAAATTTTACGGCGGCCAAACTTGCCTGGGTGAAAGAAAATGAGCCCAAACGTTACGCATTAATAGATAAGGTAATGTTGCCCGGTGATTATATCGCCATGAAATTGACCGGCCAGGTTACTACCAGCATTTCAGCATTGAGTGAAGGAATATTCTGGGATTTTAAGGAGCAGGAACTTTCTAAAGATGTATTTAATTATTTTGGTTTTGATACTTCATTGATCCCGGAAATAAAAGATGTTTTTACCGCACATGGCACAATCAGTTCAGCCGTTGCCGAACATTTATCTTTGCGGGATGGGATACCGGTCACATATAAATCGGGCGACCAGCCCAATAATGCGTTGTCATTAAACGTGCTGGAGCCTGGTGAAGTGGCCGCTACTGCAGGGACTTCGGGTGTTATTTACGGGGTAAGCGACCAGCTAGTATTCGATCAGCGATCAAGGATCAACAGTTTTGCACACGTGAATTTTTTGGATAATAAGAAAAGGATCGGAGTTTTGCTATGTATTAATGGAACAGGAATTTTAAACAGTTGGATAAAAAATATTTGCGGGAATAAATTTTCGTACCGCCAGATGGATGAAGCGGCAGCCACCATTGAGCCCGGCAGTAATGGTTTACGGATGCTCCCCTTTGGTAACGGAGTGGAACGGATGCTCGAAAATAAACTGGTGCAAGGCCATATACATAATATCGATTTTAATGTGCATGGCCCCGCTCATATGTTCAGGGCCGCACAGGAAGGGATTGCTTTTGCATTCAGGTATGGGCTGGATATCATGCGCGAGAATGGAATGAGCCCTTCGGTTATCCGCGCAGGTAAGGCCAATATGTTTTTGAGTGATGTATTTACACGCAGTTTTGTAAATGCTACGAATATTCCTGTGGAGTTACATGATTGCGACGGAAGCGTTGGCGCCGCAATAGGTGCAGGTATTGGTGTGGGTTATTACAAAACAGCTAAAGAGGCTTTTATAAATACAACCCCGCTTGATTTGGTGGAACCAACTCAAAGCTCCTTGTATGATGAATTGTATGGGGAATGGAAGGCATTATTAACCGCCTCTCTCTCCTGAAGTGGAGATCTTCGGATTGCAAAATATAACCCCCTTCTCTATGCCGGGGTATTCAACAAAATTAATGCTTCAGAACCTCCGCAGCAGAAGTGCAGGGGGCTTCAAATAAACATCAAAACCCTAAATTGTTAACCTCCCTATTCATTTTTAAAGTGTAGGGGCAAATTTAAAAATATGTCAGTAGTAACCGGAAACAAAGAGTTTTTTAAAGGCATCGCCCAGGTAAAATACGAGGGTGTAGAAAGCGATAATCCATTGGCCTTTCGCTGGTATGATGAAAACAAAATAGTGGCTGGAAAACCGATGAAAGAATATTTACGGTTTGCCTGTGCTTATTGGCATTCATTTGTTGGTAACGGCGGGGATCCCTTTGGTGAGCCCACTCATTTGCATCCATGGAATGAAAAACCGGATGCTGTAGAAAGAGCGAAGGACAAGGCCGACGCCGCATTTGAATTTATCACCAAATTGGGCCTTCCATATTATTGTTTTCATGATGTGGATGTGGTGGATTATACCAATGATGTCAGCGACAATGAAAAAAGATTGCAGGCCTTAACTGCTTATTTAAAAGAAAAACAGGCCGCGAGCGGAGTTAAGCTTTTGTGGGGTACCGCCAATTTATTTTCTAACCGGAGATATATGAATGGAGCTTCCACCAATCCTGATTTTCATGTATTGGCACATGGTGCGGCTCAGGTAAAAGCGGCTTTAGATGCAACGATTGAACTGAAAGGGGAAAACTATGTTTTTTGGGGTGGCCGTGAAGGTTATATGAGTTTGCTGAATACCAATATGAAAAGGGAGAAAGAACATCTTGCGCAGTTTTTACATGCCGCGAAAGATTACGCGAGGAAGAATGGTTTTAAAGGAACTTTTTTTATAGAACCCAAACCTTGCGAACCGAGCAAACACCAGTACGATTATGATTGCGAAACGGTGATAAACTTTTTACGCCAGCATGATTTGCTGAATGATTTTAAAATAAATATCGAAGTAAACCACGCTACCCTTGCCGGGCATACTTTCCAGCACGAGCTGCAGGTAGCCGCTGATGCCGGCATGTTGGGCAGTATGGACGCCAATAGGGGAGACTACCAGAATGGCTGGGACACCGATCAGTTTCCAAATAATATCAATGAACTGGCAGAAGCGATGCTGGTGGTTCTGGAAGCAGGTGGATTAGCGGGCGGAGGTATCAATTTTGATGCAAAGATCAGGCGTAACTCCACCGATGCCGCTGATCTGTTTCATGCCCATATTGGTGGCATGGATACTTTTGCAAGAGCATTGATCGTAGCGGATAATATCCTGCAGAAAAGTGATTATAAAAAATTGCGGACCGAACGATATTCAAGTTATGATACCGGTAAAGGAAGGGAATATGAAGAAGGGAAATTAACCCTGGAAGATCTTACATCTTACGCTAAAGAAAATGGCGAGCCGGCGGTAATCAGTGGCAAACAGGAGTATTTTGAAAATATTGTTAACAGGTATATTTAAGAACTGAAGGTTGATAGTTGATTTGAACATTGACCATGAACCATGAACTTTTAAACATTGGAGCCTTCTTGTTCGACCTGAATGGTACCATGATCGATGATATGAAGTACCATATTAAGGCGTGGCACGATATACTGAATAATTTCGGTGCCAATATCAGTATGGAACAAATGAAGTCAGCATGCTATGGTAAAAATGAAGAGCTATTGGAGCGCATGCTGCCTGGCAGGTTTTCCAATAAAGAAAAGAAGTCTATGTCTCTTGAGAAGGAGATCGCCTATCAAAACGAATACAGGCCCGGACTTGCTTTGATCAATGGGCTGCCCGATTTCCTGGACAGGGCTAAAGCGAATCATATACAAATGGCCATCGGTTCCGTGGCGATCATGTTCAATATTGACTTTGTGCTGGATGGTCTGAATATCCGTTCTTATTTCAATTCCATTGTAAGTGCCGACGATGTATCATTCAGCAAACCCCATCCCGAAACCTACCTGAAATGTGCTGATCTCCTGGGCGAAGATCCCGCCAACTGTATTGTATTTGAAGATTCTCCCAGGGGCGTTGAATCCGCTGCAAACGCAGGAATGCGCTCCGTTGTGTTAACCACGATGCATACCAGGGAAGAATTTAATGAATTCACTAATATCCTTTGCTTTGTGGAGGATTACACCGATCGGCAATTAAATGTATTGTTGAATAATAGCAATTAAATAGGGTGCATTCTAAATTGTCGCTCCTAATTTCGGTCGGAGGGGACACCATCGCCGTCAACTTATGTTTTTGATAGAGCCGTAGACTCAGTTTATGTTGTGTTAAGGGATTTTAATCCGTTGTTACGCCATCCAAAAGATGAGTGCCGTTGGCACGGTGCATTTTTGATTAATATTTATTTGGGCCGGACCTATGGCTCTCAATTCAATGCTTAGTCTATTTATTTCTGTTGTGATGGGTGTAAAGTTAAATTTGATTAAGAGCCGTAAAAATATGTGAAAAGCCAAACCTCCCGGGACCCTTTATAACAAGGGTTCCAAATTTGATAGGAACTATTAAAACAATATTTCATTAAATAAAATGCTTATTTTGTTATAATTCACACAAACGAAGCATGAAGAAACCTGCCATGATGACCTGGTTTTGATCCACCCGGACCGGAAGCCGGTATCAATTCCATGACAAAAAACAGTAAACGGTAAACAGAAAACGGTAAACAGAAAACGGTAAACAGAAAACGGTAAACAGAAAACGGTAAACCGTAAACGTTAAACAGAAAATGGTAAACCCTAAACGGTAAACGGTAAACAGTAAACAGTAAACAGTAAACAGAAAACCGTAAACATAAATGAAAGAAATAAAGACCATCGTTAAAACTTACCAGGAGATAGAAACAGAAACTACCAATGCCGCGTTGGCGACTGTTGTAAGAGTGGAAGGTTCGTCATATCGCCGTATGGGGGCCAGAATGCTGGTAATGGATAATGGCATGTGGGTGGGTGGCATTAGTGGCGGGTGCCTTGAAGGAGACGCCCTTAAGAGGGCCAGGTTGGCAATTGCAAAATCTGTATCAAGTCTCATTACCTATGATACTACAGAAGGGGACCCCTATCAGATCGGAATAGGCCTGGGCTGCAATGGTGTTATCGACGTATTGTTTACACCATTGAACTTCCAGGACAAAAATAACCCGGTAGAAATTTTAAGGACCTGCCTGGAAGCCAGCAGGCAAACGCATGTACTTATTACAATTACCCGCCTGGAAGGAAATTGGATTAGTATAAAAACCGGCGATGTTATAAAATATGCAGGCCTGGAAAGTCTCCGCGTTTTCGATAATGACTTTGTTGAAAGACAGTTCGTGAAGGCGATCATTGTGCAACTTTCCGAAAACAAGTCTGCACCAAAAAACATTTTGCTGGAGGACGGAAGAGCAGTGGAATCATTCATTGAAATACTACCCCCTGAAATCAACATGGTAATAATGGGCTTCCAGTATGATGTGTATCCCCTCAGCAGGCTGTTAAAAGAAATTGGCTGGCATGTAACCATTGTAGCCAATCCGCAAAAACTAAACAGGAACATTATTGCAACTGCCGATGAGGTGATGGCACCGGAAAAGTTCACGGACCTCGCTGTGGATGAATTTACTGCTATTATATTGATGTCGCACGATTATAAAACAGATAAGTATAATTTACCAAAGGCATTGGCAACTCCGGCGCCCTATATTGGCATGCTCGGCCCCAGGTCCCGTTCAGAAAAAATTTGGCGCGAACTGGAGGAAGAAGGTTTTGTCATACAGGCTGATGATTTAAATCGGATACACGCGCCAATCGGGTTGGATATAGGTGCCCTCACACCTGAAGAGATCGCTTTGTCGCTGGTTGCCGAGGTAAGGGCAGCCCTTTCTGATCGGGAAGGGGGGTTCCTTCGACTTCGGAAGACAAGCATACATGAAAGAGAATAAGAAGGCCATCACCATTGGCCATTCAACCATTCACCATTGACCATTCACAATGCCATGGAAGGCGCTGCAAAAACCGGTACATACACTGAAAAAAAATTACGTAGTGGCGCCCTGGGTCTGGGCGATGTCTTTATGCAGGCCATTACACACACTGCACCCGCAACAGCCATCTTGTTTACAATCCCATTTATTACATTTAGAGCCGGTGTTGCAGCCCCGATCAGCTATTTGTTTGCTTTTCTGCTGATCCTGGTTTTAGGGGTTACTATGATTCAGCTTGCCAGGCATTTACCTTCTGCCGGCGGCTATTACACCTATATTAGCCACACCATTAGCCCCAGGGCAGGATTTCTTACTTCATGGTTATATTTTTTGTACGATCCCACAATTGCCGGTTATTCACTTGCTTTTGTAGGCGCTGTTACAGAGGAATCTTTAAGGGTTAACTACGGTGTTTACTTCCCCTGGTGGTTATTTTTACTGGTTACAGGTTCCTTTGTTTCCATCGCGTGTTACCGCGGCATTGAAATTTCCGCGAAACTCCTGGTGGTATTAGGAGCAACAGAAATTATTATCGTACTCGCCTTAAGTTGTTGGAGTTTGGTGGATCCGGGAGATGGCGGTGTAAACGTACAATCATTCCATCCATCAAATGCACCCTCCATTGGCGGGCTGGCGATGGGTGTTGTTTTTTCCATATTTGCATTGACAGGCTGGGAAGGGGTAGCGCCACTTGCCGAGGAAAGTAAAGATCCGAAGCGTACATTGCCTAAAGCAATTATGTATTCGATTATAGCGATGGGTATTTTTTTAGTTTTTTGTTCCTGGAGTATATTGATTGGATGGGGAACGGATCATATCGACAGCTTTGTAGCTGCACAGGAAAATCCCGCATTTATCCTGGCCAGGAAATTCTGGGGCAATGGTTGGGTGATTGTTTTATTCGCACTGATCAATTCGATGCTGGCAGTGGCAATAGCCTGTAATAACTCCGCTACCAGGGTTTGGTTTGCAATGGCCCGTTCCGGTTCAATGCCCTCACTACTGGCCAAAATTCACCCGAAATTTCAAACTCCTCAAAATGCGGTTTACCTGCAGACCATTCTAATGTTTACGGTTGGTTGGGGATTGGGCTACCTGGTAGGACCTAAAATGGAATTTGATTTTATGGGAGTTGTTATTACATTTACCCTCGCTATTATTTACACAATGGGTAATATTGGTGTGATGCGATATTACAGGAAAGAAAAACGGCACGAATATAATGTAGTGCTGCATACAATATTTCCGGTTGCGGGTATTGCCGTTTTATGTCTGGTGGTATTTTTCTCTCTAACACCATGGCCCGAAAAGCCGATTGGTTATGCATTTTGGGTGGTACTGGTATGGCTGCTGCTGGGCGTCGTCGTATTACTGGTTATGAAATGGTCTAAGCGGGAAGGATGGACTAAAAATGCGGGGACGGCAACAGTTCATAGCGCTGAAGAAATAAATTATGCGAATGAAAGCCTTTGACATTAATGGATTGCAAACACCTGCCTTGCTGGTTGATTTGGATTTAATGGAAAGGAATCTTCAGAAGATGTCTTCCTACTTTAAAAACAAGCGATGTAAACTGCGTCCCCACTTTAAAAATCATAAATGTATTGCGCTGGCAAAAAAACAATTAGCGGCAGGAGCAATAGGTATTACAACAGCAACATTACAGGAAACAGAAACCCTGGTAAATGCTGGTATTAATTCAATCCTGGTAGCCAATGAAGTGGCCGGTGAAACAAATTTAAAAAGATTAATTGCATTAGCTGCTGACGCTGAAATTATACTGGCTGTAGATGATGAAAAGGTGGTTAATGATATTGCACGCCTTTCATCCGGAAAGAAAAACAGGTTAGGTCTCGTAATAGACATTGATCTGGGCTTAAAACGATGTGGCGTGCAACCAGGCGTCCACGTTCTTGAACTGGCAAAAAGGATCATTTCAAAGCAACTGAGGTTTGAAGGGTTGATGGGTTATGAAGGTCACTTACAAAGACTTGTTTATGGGATAGGGAGCCTGCAGGTCCGTAAAGAAGCGATGCATCAGTTAATAGCTGCAAAAAGTCTGTTACTTGATCATGGTATTAAAGTAAATATTGTAAGCACTGGTGGCACAGGTACCTATGCAACGGCGGGTAGTACGAACGGAATAACTGAGGTTCAGGCTGGAAATTATTTGCTGATGGACACTTCATATGCGCCATTTGCCCCGGACTTTGAACCTGCTTTAAGTATATTAACTACCATCATCAGTTTTACACCGGGAAAAAGATTTATTATTAATGCGGGTATTAAAGAAATAAGTGCGGAGCGGGGAATGCCTTCGCTGAAAAACATAAACGGCGCTGCGCTGAAAGCCTTGCACGCCGAGCATGGTATTGTGGAAATTGAGGACAGGTCACTGGTTGTTGACGTGGGTAGCAATGTTGAATTGTCCGTTTACTATAGCGATGGCACGGTAAACCTGCACCGCATCATGTATGGTATTAGAAATGGGAGAGTGGAAGAAGTTT
>JBDTWP010000236.1:0-10852 GCA_040006615.1 Ferruginibacter sp. | reverse complement strand
CAGGTATAATTTACCGGGTAATTATTTTTTATTTGTAAGTTCGATTGCGCCAAGAAAAAACCTTATTGCTGTCTGTAAAGCAATGGTTCTCTTAAAAAACAGACTGGATATTCCATTAGTTGTAATCGGCAATGGTAAAAAAGAAAAGGATGAGGTTAAAGAATTTATGCAGGCCAATGGCATCGCCAACAGGTTAATATTGCTGAACGAAATGCCGGAGGCAAAAAAAGCTACCTTTACCACGGCCGCTGATTTTCCGGCTATTTACCAGCAGGCGCTGGCATTGGTATATCCATCTGTTTTTGAAGGCTTTGGCGCACCGCTGCTGGAAGCTTTATGGAGCGGACTACCGGTTATTTGCAGCGATACTTCCAGCCTCCCCGAAGTTGCAGGTAATGCTGCTTTGTATTTTTCACCTGCCGATTGCGAACTGCTTTCCAGGCACATGATGAATATTGCCACAGATGCCCAACTCGCTGCGGATTTGAAGGGCAAGGGTTTCCGGCAGGCACAAAATTTTACGACAGGAAAATATGCAGACAGTGTTATGGATGTTTATAATAGAGTAATAAGAGGAGAATGAAGGTTGAAGGTTGATGATGATGGTTGATGGTCGGTGTTTGAAGGTTTGATGGAAATTCCAGATTTAAGATTGTAAAAAATGGTCCCATTTTCAAACGATATTGAACAATGCCTTTTTGTATTAAGCAGGGGTGGATTAATTCTTTATCCAACCGATACTATTTGGGGCATTGGTTGCGACGCAACGAATGCTGATGCGGTGGATAAAATTTATACGTTAAAGAAAAGGCCTGCTTATAAAAATATGGTTATTCTGTTAGCTGAAGAAAAAGATATCTTAACTTATGTTGCGCAGCCTGACCTGCAAATATTTGATTATATAAAAGGCATTTCGAAACCTACCACGGTAATATATGAAGGCGCAATCAGGCTTCCCAAAAACCTGGTTAATGAAGACGGCACAATTGCGATCCGGATTGTAAATGATCCATTTTGCAGCCACCTGATAAAACTGTTTCGTAAACCGGTGGTATCAACTTCCGCTAACATTTCCGGGTATCCGCCCCCGTCCGTTTTTGGGGATATAGATACCGCAATAAAAAACGGTGTTGACTATATCGTTCAACACCGCCAGGATGATTTATTTACGGCTGTACCTTCTTCGATAATAAGGTGGAATAAAAATGGTATCCCAACGATCATCCGTAAATAACCTTATAAAATTGCGAGACCAATTCCGACCTGGAAACTTTGACTTTTCCATTTGTCCTTGTTATCAATGTCATTAAGATTACTTAAACCAAGTGCATAGCGTCCATAGATCCGCAGGCTTGAGAATTTCAACTGCACCCCCCCCAGCATACTAAAGTCTCCTTTCTTAAATGCATCTTTGCCATTTTGTAAGAGGTTCTGATTCTGATCCATCAATATGCCATACTGTGGGCCAACCTGCAATGAGAGGATATTTGAGGCCTTAAAATTCAATAAAAGCGGTATACTCAGGTAATTCAATTTAATATTTGAACGGCTACTGCTCAGCAGACCATTGTAAATTGCTTTAAACTGGGAAGACGTGTCTTGTTTGAACTGGTTGAACAATACTTCCGGTTGTATAGAAAACTTCTTACCCAGGCCGATTTCGGCAAAGCCACCGAGGTGATAACCAAAACTAAATTCATCATTAAAAGATTTGCCGGATAATTTATTCACATTTGCACCGCCTTTTATTCCCAGGTGAAAACTTTGGGAATATGCTGCGGAAAAGCATATGACGGAAAGAAAAAGGGCCAGGAGTTTCGTTTTCATAATTTTAATTTTTAGGTTTTGATTAAACATTTCAACTTATATGCCAACGTAATTCAAAAAAATATAATTATTTGTTAACCAGTATATTTGTTAACTAAGTATTGTGAAACAATTTAAAAATGAAAACCCCGCTTTCCGCAGGTGTTTGGCAGGCCTGGTCGCGGCAGGATGCTACCGGCCAATTTTGCAATTGTAAGAAATCCGGTAAAACAATCCTTGCAAGGATCCAGGTATTAAAGCGTATAGCCGATGTTAAAAATAAATACTTCCGTGAATCTCCTGGTATCAGTGGCTGGTAAATAATAATCCATATAAAACTGGGGTTCAAAAGTAAAACTTCCAATAGTATAATTGAGGTCAAGGTTTAATCCTATTGATTGCATTTCAAATTTATTATTTTGAAATTTGGGGATTCTTCCTCTTTTATTCAAAAAATTAAACAGTGTAATCGCATTCGTTTTATGACTGATGGCCGTTTTTCCGGACCCGGCGTTTGCCATTAAAGTTGGAGTAAAACCGATACCATCCGACTTATCCAAAACTCCGTACCACAAAAATTGATGACCCGCTGTCACTGTTAATGAAAAGGCGTTTAATTTATAAGTTACTGAATCATAAAAATGCTTTGTCCTGTTGACAATAAACGTATCCTTAGCTTCTTTATACTCACCGGTAGCATATCCTATCCCGATACCAGGCTGCAGCCATGTTTTCTTATACGTAAAGGAGGTAAAAAAATCGTTTTGAATGGGTGAAGAAAATGTGGAGAATTTGTTCTTTACAAAATAATGAGCATAGGAAATACCAAAAGATATATTTTTATTGGCCATAAGATCAAATGAAGGCGATACTGAATATTGATTAACCCCAAAACCCGCAATATCCTTTAATAAATTGGCACCTGCAGTGAATCCAAAACCGCTTTTATGAAAGTACCCGATGGATGGCGAATATATTACTATGTTAGAAGTACTTTGTTTAGCATTTATAGCATAGTTCTTATCACTAAATAACCGGTTACCAATCCCAATATTGGCAAAACCATAACTGATGGGCTTATCCGCAGAATCAAGCAGGTTCATTAATTGATTCAAAATTTCCAGTGAATCCTTTTCTGGCAGATTCGTGGGCGGGTTTGATTGTGCATAGTCCCTGTAAACAAAAAGCATTACAAAAATCAGAATATAAAATATTTTACGCATGTATAAAAATTAGGCAGTATATCTAAATAAAGTTCGACAAATATTAATTACCATAGTTTAAGAAGCTGATTAAAAATGAGCTATTTTTTTCCCAACTTGCTGATGGGATCCCCGGCAGCCGCTCTTACAGGTGTCAGAAATTCTAGAAATCCTGTTTGAACAGCATCCAGGCTATAACGCAAAACCTCTCTTTATATTTAAAAGTTATAAAATAGTCAATGGGTTGGCTACCATTTAATTGTGATTTATAGCTTAAAATCCTTAATTTTGCAAAATTATTTATAACGAGTATTGCATGAAGTGCCTTAAAGGCTGTTGAAATTAGTATTTACTTTGACTTTTTATTATTTATTTAAGACTTAAGTAGCGCAACAACAGGAAATAGCAAATCATGTAAACATAAAAAGAATTTACATGAATGCATTCGAAGCCTTAGGCTTAAACGAACAATTAGTACAGGCAATTACAGAAATGGGGTTTGAAATCCCCACACCCATACAGGAAAAAGCTATCCCCGTCTTATTATCAGGAACAACAGATTTTGTAGGTTTAGCGCAAACCGGCACCGGTAAAACCGCGGCTTTTGGTTTGCCTTTGTTACATTTAATAGATACCAGCCAAAAATATCCCCAGGCACTGATCGTATGCCCTACAAGGGAATTATGTATTCAGATCTGCAATGATTTAATGCATTTTAAAAAACACGTAAAAGGCTTAAATGTAGAGCCGGTTTATGGTGGCGCTTCCATTGTAATGCAAATCAGGGATTTAAGAAGGGGTGTACAAATCGTGGTGGCTACCCCGGGAAGGCTGATTGACCTTATTGAAAGGAAAGCGATTGATCTGCAAAAAGTAAAATATGTTGTGTTGGATGAAGCAGATGAAATGCTCAATATGGGCTTTAGGGATGATATTGATTTTGTATTGAAAAACACCATATTAAGAGAAAGTATCTGGTTGTTTAGCGCTACCATGCCTACCGCTGTAAAAGCGATCTCTAAAAATTTTATGACTAACCCGATAGAGGTTACCATGGGTAAAAAAAATACAGCCAATGTAAATATTGATCACCAATACTTTATTACGCCAGCACATAGCCGTTATGACACGCTGAAGCGCCTGGTGGATTTTAATCCGGGTATGTACGGACTTATTTTTACCCGCACAAAAGCGGATGCGCAGGAAGTTACTGAGCGCCTGGTAAAAGAAGGCTATGACATTGAAGCGCTTCACGGTGATTTAACTCAGCAGCAACGGGATAAAGTAATGGGTCGTTTCCGCACAAAAAGCATACAATTACTGATTGCTACCGATGTGGCAGCCAGGGGTATTGATGTAGATGGAATTACACATGTGATCAATTACGAATTACCGGACGATATTGAAGTATACACCCATCGCAGCGGCCGTACCGCCAGGGCGGGCAAAAGCGGGATCTGTATTACAATCTGCCACAGCAGGGAAGCTTATAAGATCAGGTCTATTGAAAAAATGGTAAATGCACAATTTCACCGGTTGGATATACCAAGCGGCAAGGATGTTTGCCGTAAACAGTTTTTTCATTTTATGGATAAATTAATGGACGCTGATATTTCCAATGGCGAATACGAAACCTATTTGCCGGATCTGCAGGAAAAATTCGCGGCGGTAGGCAAAGACGAGGTCCTAAAAAGGGTGGCGGCATTAGAATTCAATCATTTCTTAAAATACTACCAGCATTCGGATGACTTAAACGCAAAAACTGATTCAAGAGAAAGAAGAGATAGCAGTTCCAGGGATGCGGGCACAGGGGAAAGAAGAGAACACAGTTCTTTTAGCAGGTCGGATAATGGTTACAGCAGGTTGTTCATTAACCTTGGTACCAAAGATGGTTTTTACAAAGCCAGCTTTTTACAATTTATTTTAGATGAAAGCAACCTGAATAAAGAAGTATTGGGAAAGATTGACATCAGGGAAATGAATGCATGGGTAGAAGTAGATAAAGTAGCCGCCGCACAAATGATCAGGAGTATGGATGGTAAGAAATACAATGGCCGGCTTGTAAGGATGAATGAAGCAGATGGTGGATTTAAGCGGCCCTCAGATGAAGGAAGAAGTGATAGAAGTGTGAGAAGTGAAGGAAGAAAAAGGATACCAGTGAGGGAGAAGAGATAATTAATTTGTTTAGATAATTTGAAACTCAATTAGGACTTATTCAATAAAATGCCGGCCTGAGGCCGGTATTTTATTGAATAGACATCAGTAACTAATTGATTAATAACACATTAAAAATTCTATTGGAAATATTTGAATTTTATTTTATAAATATAAAATCTGGCTGTTATCTTTATGTCTTCGATTAAATGCAGTCAGAACATATTATTCCCTGCTTTACCAACTCCTGTCGAATTATCTACCTTAATAATATGAGCAACATTTTGCTCCTCCGGTCGTCTCAAGCCCTCAATTGACTCAATTTAATTCTATATATAAAACAAATTCAAATTATGGAAAAACTTTCTTTTGCAGTTTGCTTAACACAAACAAAGGCAGCGCTGGCCTTGTTGGGATTCGTTTTTGTGCTTTCATTTGGCACAAAAGCACAAAATCGAAATTTGGGTTTTGTTTATTCAGAAAACATAAAGGGGGGCACCGCTCTTTTTGGTAACACATTAATGAATGCCGTTAATGCAAATGGTACCGTTAATACTATTGCCATGAATGGTAATAGCGTGAATGGCAATAGTATTTACGATAATGGAGGAACAACAGATATGCAATACGTAGATATTGACGGCAATACCGGGGAAGGTGCAGGAACAAGAAATTCTTCATCCGCTG
Source organism: Ferruginibacter sp. (assembly GCA_040006615.1). Classification (GTDB taxonomy): domain Bacteria; phylum Bacteroidota; class Bacteroidia; order Chitinophagales; family Chitinophagaceae; genus Ferruginibacter. The sequence goes on along the minus strand of JBDTWP010000236.1, from coordinate 5,003 downwards.
ATTTGGTTTTACCCGCCGGTACCAACACTATTAAATTAGCAAGGTTATATTGGGGTGGCAGGGCCGTTACTTCAGATTTTAATATGGATCAGTTTGCTAACCAGATTATTAAGATAAGGAAAGGTACAAGCGGGGCTTACCAGGAATATGTAGCGGCACAAATTAATAAAGCCGTACAAAATGCCGGAACAAGTACCGAATTTAGTCATTATCAGGCTTATACAGATATTACCGAATTGATACGACAGGAGGGCGCCGGAACTTATACTGTTGGAAATGGCGCTTTTTCTACGGGCGTCATCGATGATTATGGAAATTACGGTGCCTGGGCCATAATGGTGGTATATGAAAACCCGTTATTAAATTTTAACAGTGTACGGGTGTATGACGGTTATCAACAGGTATATGTGGGTGGCAGTGCAACATCAAGTTCAATAATGCTAACCGGCTTAAATGTACCTTCCGGGGCATTATCTCCGGAGGATGCCAAAGTCGGAATAATGTGCTGGGAGGGTGATGCAAGATATACCGGTGATTTTTTAAAAATTAATGACAACCTTTATAGTGATGGTCTAAACCCGTCAAATAACTCATTGAATGGCACCATAACTACCAATGGTGCTCACGTAACCACGAAAAACCCCAACTATACAGATCAAATGGGTATTGATATTGATGAATTCAATGTGGGTACGGGTTATGGAATATTACCTGACGCCTCTAGCGTAACACTACAGCTGGGTACTGCAGATGATCAGTTCTTTTGCGGTATAATCACTATTGTAATCAGAATGAAAGACTTCCCCATTATTAGCCTTACTAAAACTGTTACAGATGCAAATAATAGTCAAACGGCAGAAGCAGGGGAAGTTTTAACTTATACGCTAAAGGGTAAAAACATAAGCGCAGGTAATGCAAACTCGATGATCCTTACTGATTCTTTACCTTCCACAATAACTTATATTGGCAATTCCTTAAAAGTGAATTATTGTCCTGGTATAAGTGCAGGAATAAAAACTGATGCATCAGGAGATGATATTTCGGAATATATTAATTCGGTTAAAACTGTTAGTTTTAGATTAGGTAATGGTGCTAATGCTGTTATCGGTGGATGGCTTGCGGCCGCCGATTCCTTTGAAGTGGAGTTTAAGGTAACGGTAAATACACCTGCAAGCGGGAATGTACCTCCGATAACTAATGTGGCCCGGTTAAAAGCAAGAACTGATGACCTGGTAGATTATGTCGATGATGGTACGGCAGTTATCGGCCCCCCCAGTGGATCGTTACCGGTTACATTAGTATCATTTACGGCCAGTATGCAACAAAGTAAACAGGTTAAAGTGGCATGGATTAGTTCAATGGAATATAATTGCAGCAGGTATGATATTGAGAGAAGTACGGATGGAGTTATTTTTAATACAGTTGCAACTAAGGCGGCAATTGGAAATTCATCCTTACGGGTCAGCTATTTTATTACAGATGATATAACTGCTTTAAATTCATCAATCGTTTATTATCGATTAAACCAAATTGATTTGAATGGCAGGCATAGTATATCAAAAGTGACTTCAGTAAGATTGAATAAAGCAATTGGAAATTTCAATGTATCCCCTAATCCATTTCGCAATAGTGTAAACATTGATATTGAATGGGATAAAAATGAAACCACTGTTGTGAGGGTATTCAATGTTACTGGTGCTGAAGTTGTTACAAGAAAGGTTAAGATGATAAAAGGGTACAATTATTTTGCCTTAAACGAATTGTCATTCTTACCACCGGGTAATTATGTCATTCAGTTTAATGCTGCAAAAGGAAAATTGATAAAGCAGGTAATAAAACGACAATAGATTACAAATCTTTCATAAAATACTGCCGCCCATAAAGCGGCAGTTTTTTTATACTATTAATAAGGTTAAAGGTTATGTCAATTCAACAAGGCATCCCCGATCAGCATCCCTAAACTGAACAGGTAACTAGGAGAAACCCGGGCAGTTCATTTTTTATTTATATCTAACTCATTGATTAGTAGTACATTAAAAATAGATTGGAAATAATTGAATTAAAATGCGATTATTAATAATTTGCCCCTATCTTTACGTCTACCAACAAGAAATTTCAGAACGCTTCGTATACCCTAACTCCAACCCTTTCGAATTATCTCCTCTTATATTCTGATGAGCAACATCTAGCTCCAATACACTTCCTAAGCCACGGCTTAATTCAACCTCATTTCTTTCATTAATAAACCTCTGACCATGGAAAAATTCTCCTCTGCGGTTTGCTATATGCAAACAAAATCCGCTATGTCTTTTTTTGTTCTACTCATTTTATTAACATTCACCACCAATGCTCAAAATCGCAATTTTGGTATTGTTTATTCAGAAAACTTAAAAGGTGGCTGTGCACTTTTTGGAAACACTTTAATGAACGCCGTTAATGCAAATGGCACAGTAAATACTATCGCAATGAACGGGAATAGTATTAATGGAAATAGTGCTTACACTAATGGTGGATCAACAAGCATGCAATATGTAGATATTGATGGCAATACCGGGATCGGTGCAGGCACCTTGAATTCATCTTCTGCCGAATTAATTTTACCTGCAGGCACTAACACTATTAAATTAGCCCGGTTATATTGGGGAGGCAGGGCAGCTACATCACAATTTAATATGGCAGACCCCGTCAATCAACGAATTAAAATAAGAAAAGGTACCAGCAGCGCTTACCAAGAATATGGAGCAGCACAACTTGATAAAACCATACGGGATCAGGGTACTGTTTTTGAATCTTATCTCTACCAGGCATTTACTGATATTACAGAATTGGTAAAACAGCAGGGTGCCGGAACCTACACAATTGGAAACGGCACTTTTTCTACGGGACTAGGTGGTGACTTCGGTAACTATGGGGCCTGGAGTATTATGGTAGTATATGAGAATCCTACATTGGGCTTTAACAGTGTACGTGTGTATGATGGTTATCAGGAAGTATATAGTGGTGGCAGTGAAACAACAAGGACAATTACACTTACCGGCTTGAATGTGCCCTCCGGGGCATTATCACTACCAGATGCCAAAATTGGAATTATGGCCTGGGAAGGCGATGGCAAGTTTAATGGTGATTTTTTCAAAATTAATACCAACCTGTTTAGTAACGCTCTTAATCCAATTAATAATTCATGGAATGGATCAATAACCAATAATGGTGTTCATGTAGCTACCAAAACCCCCAACTTTACCGATCAAATGGGTATTGATATTGATCAATTCGATATAGGGCTGGGGTATGGTATCTTACCTAATGCTTCCAGTGTAACACTACAGTTTGGCACAACCCAGGATCAATATTTTTCCGGTGTAGTTACTTTTGTAATCAAAATGAAGGACCCCATTATTAAGATAATTAAAACAGTAACTGATGCAAACAATAGTCAGACTGCGGAAGCAGGAGAAGAATTGACTTATAAACTAAAGGGTAAAAACGTAGGGGCAGGTAATGCTAACTCAGTGGTTCTAACAGATTCCTTACCATCTACAATGACCTTTATCAGTAATTCCCTGAAAGTAAATTATGGCCCGGGGATAAGCACGGGAATTAAAACAGTTGAAGCAGCCGATGATATCGCGGAATACAATGCTGCAACCAAAACTGTTACTTTCAGATTAGGTAACGGTGCAAACGCTCTTACAGGCGGATACCTGGCCCTGGCCGATTCATTTGAGGTAGAGTTTAAGGTAACGGTAAATACACCTGTCAATGGTTTAGTGGCACCAATAATTAATGTGGCGCGGTTAAAAGCAAAATCTGATGCCCTTGTAGATCATGTTGATGATGGTACTGCTTTTATAAGCCCCCGGGGGGGTCCGTTACCCGTTACTTTAATATCATTCACGGCCAGTTTGCAACAAAACAACCAGGTGAAAGTTGCCTGGAGTACTTCAATGGAATTCAATTGCAGCAGATATGATATTGAAAGAAGTACGGATGGTGTTATTTTTAATACTGTGTCTACAATTGCTGCCGGTGGTAATTCCTCGGTAAAGGCTGGTTATTTTATAAACGATGATATAACTGCGGTAACTGCAGCAATCGTTTATTACCGGTTAAAGCAAATAGATATTGATGGTAAGGGCAGTATTTCAAAAGTCATTTCAATAGGATTAAAGAAGGCAGCCGGGGATTTCACTGTGTTGCCCAACCCATTCCGCAATAGTGTAAACATTAAAATTGAATGGGACAAAAATGAAACTACTGTTGTTAAGGTATTTAATGTTGCAGGAACAGAAGTTATTTCAAAAAATGTTAAAATGGTAAAAGGTTATAATCATATTACCATGGACGAATTATCCCGGGTACCACCGGGCAATTATGTTGTTCAGTTTAGTGCTGACAACAGGAAATTTATAAAGCAGTTGATAAAGCAAGAATAGGTTCCACATGGCCAAAAAAAAGCTGCCGTCCATAAAGCGGCAGTTTTTTTATGTAGACAGAGTCTGTAAGAAAACTCTATGAATAAAAGGACTGTGTTAATTGATAATTGATAATTGATAATTGATAATTTTTTCCTAGGTAGTGACTCACCCCTGACCTCTCTCCTGTAGAGCTAAAGTTTGGACAGATCTGTGGCCTGTCTTCGTATGAACATTCCAGATTTCCGTACCAGGTATACCGGTGCACTGAGATAGTTGAATTATAATAATTGAGGGGTGGAAGACCAAGGTAGGGTAGCTTCGGTTGTTGGTGAAAACACCAAACAACGGCTTCGGTTGTTGGTGAAAAACAACGGCTTAGCAAAGGAGGTGTATAATACATTTTTGAAGAAACCGGGCGGAACCCCGGAGGAGACCCGGGAGAGACTAGGGGGAGACCAGTGAGAGGGGTGGACTAAACGTGGAGATAACGTGCAGAAGATGTGGAGATGATGTGGACTTGGAGGGGGTAAACGTGGGCAGGAAGTGGCTTTTTTTTTGATAAATTACCCTGTTTTTTGAATAATTCCT
>JBDTWP010000235.1:0-10892 GCA_040006615.1 Ferruginibacter sp. | reverse complement strand
CGAGGCCGCTTTCATATACTAATTGCGAACGTTTCACCTAATTCTATAAATTATTCGCATTAGGTATGACATTCGAAAACCTAAGCTGATAGTAGGTTAGGCTTCATTTTCTTTTTTTCGCCCTGGCGGTTAAGCCGGCTGGTCCTTGGGCAGGTTCTCAATGTTAACATGCAATTGGTTTTTGTGTTAGAAATCGGCTTTGAAACGGCTCGCAAAAAAGCCAACCAATGGCCCGTATCGCAGAATACATGCGTAATACACGAATAAACTCCAAAAAACCTTATAACCTTAGTTACCTGACCTGGATTCGAACCAAGACTAGCAGAATCAGAATCTGATGTGCTACCGTTACACTATCAGGCAATTTTCTTGAAATACGAATTTAAAACAATAATTGAAGTAAACCAGTTTTATGATTTAATTGGAAGAATTATTTTTTTCTGAACCTGATCCATTCTCAACAGTCATTTCTGATCAATCATCACTTATTACTCGTCACTCATTTACATATTCCACCAATAAGTAAACTTCAGCACCAGGGCACGGTTGCGTACATAAAGCGGCGCTGTGTAATAATTATCAGTGTACACAATATAGAAATCGCTGGCAGGTTTGTAGCGCCACTGGAATCTCGTATTTAGGTTGATGTTTTTTTGCTGCTCGTTGTATTGTACAAATACGGTGAAGAATAATTTATTGGTGAAAGTAAGGTCAATGCGTGGGCCAATCAGCCAGAATTCGGTTAGTCCCCATGGTTGCTGCAGATCAATATAATTATAACTCGTACTTAAAGTGATATTTACAAAAGGCTGAAAACGATAGCCAAGGTCTGCCGTAAGATTGAGGCGTTTGCCATTGGCATAATAACCGCCGTATCTCGTGGAGAAGGCCCAGGTAAACAATTGTTGTGGCCTGGAAAAATATTCCGTGCCCCATGCATTCCAACTGTGTTTAGTACCTGTCGCCATGGTATCTTTTCCTGAGTTGGTAGGATCAAATGGTTTTAGCAGTTCTACATAGTCGTGCGCTACCCAGGCATTGAATATGGCCTGGTCACGGAAATTGAATCTGTACGAAAGAAAAGTTGTATTATCAGTCTGGTGAAAATCTTTGGTAAAATAATAAGTTGCATTCAAAAGCGGGCCGTGACTTAAGATTGTTCCCTTTTTTTTGGGAAAAAATAAATAGCCAAGCTGCGGATTTATTTTTATATAATTATTACGCGGTACATAACCAACTTCGGCATTGAAGTTTTTACCAACGTATTCATGCTGCCAGGCAATCATCCATTTTTTATCTGTAAAAAGCAGGTTCGCTGCGTGTACAAGCTCCCCTGATGCATTACCGGGGCTAAAAGATTTTATTAACATGAATTTTCCCGTAAATAAATTATTGGCCGATGCCAGGTTGTATTCAAGGCCCAGGTTGCGGTTATATTGTGAATAGGCAGGTTTGGTGGTGTCCTTGCCAGGCAGGTAGTTGACGGATTGCTTATTTACAAACATGAACCGGATATTGGAACGTGCAAACACGCGGCGCTGCAAAGCAACTACGGCAAAATTTTGTGCGGGCAGACCGGTTTCACTTACACTTTTTGTTTGCATATCCATCAGACCTATACGCCAGTTCTTATCAAGGCTGCCGCTCAGGCGGCTACCGAAATTGATAGGAACCCCCAGGCCAATACGGCGCGAAAAAAAGGGGCGGATAGTAGCATAGCCAAAATTTGCAAACAGGTCAGCATTCTCCAAAAAGAATTGTCTTTTTTCCGGGAAAAATAATTCAAAGCGGTCAAGGTTGGTTACCTGTTTATCTACTTCTACCTGCGAAAAATCAGGGTTTACCGTCAGATCCAGGTTAAGCGATGATGTAATTGCAATCTTTGCATCGGCTCCAATATCTTTCCGGTATTTGGCAGGGTTCACATTACCGTAATCTTTTGTAATTCCGCCAAGCAGGTAAGGGATCACAGAAATATTAGCGCCGGCTTCCGGTGGGGCCGCATCCCAGACCAGGTTGCCTGTATAGGCAAGAGCAGCAGTAGGGAATTGTCTCGGAACGGGTGCCCAGCTTGACTTTTCAGCGACCTTGATGTCCAGCCTGCTGAAGTTAATACCCCAGTTGGTGATCCCTTTTTTATAGCGGATTGACTTAAAAGGTATAGCGGCTTCGAATATCCATTTGTCGGGGTAATTTTTTACAACCGATATCCATTTATTATCCCAGCTCAGATCTGCGACGCTACCACTGTACATACTGCCATCCCATTGTGCGCCTGCCGCATTGGCGCCGAACGTAAACCCGTTGGTGCGGTCATCGAAGGGATCAATGAAAAATATAAAATTATCGTTCTTGCCAAAAGCAAAATCTCTTCTCAAAGATTCTACCATGTAAGGCCCTGGAAGATTAAGATAACAAACAGCGATGATGTAAATATTTTGTTCATCATAGGTCATGCGAACTGTGGTTCTCACTTTTGCATGGCTTGTATCCATCGGAAGCACCATATAAAAATTATCGGCGGCTTCTGCATCCCGCCAGGCCGGCTCATTCATCTCACCATCAATGTTTATGGCGGAGGTCGCTTTTTGAATATGCAATTGATAATGGCTGTTTATTTTCTGCGCTCTTACCAGCGTCGTTCCTATACAAAATGCGGTCAATAATAAAAATCTCAAAACTGCGGGTTTATGGTGTTTATAATCGCAGGCAAGTTAAGGCAAATGAAGTATGATGCCTTATTTTTTGATGCCTGATTTTGGTTAAGACGACAGTACTCCTGTAACTGGAGTAGAAGCAACCGGAAGCATCCGGTCCCCGTTTCGGACCGGATACTTCCAGATGTGGTATATAGAGGAACTGGTATTTATATTTTAATATTCATTCTTTCATACTGAAAGGGTTTGTCATACGGTGAGACAGGGACCGTAACACCTCATGATAAACCGGTATTAATTTACCGTTATCATCAAAGGTTTAAACAGGTTCTTTTTAAGCCTTGCTCTTCCAATAAACTGGTTGCCATTAATTCTGTCAAAATCTGCAGGGAAGATCATGATCTCTTCCTCTCTGGTATCAAAAAGAAGTTCCTTACTTAGAACCCCTTTGTTGTCGAGCTTCGATACAACTACCTGTCCGCCAAATCCATCCATGTGATATTTGGGAACATCCTCATCAGTAAGTTCCATGTTTTTAAGATTATCCAGGTACAAAAAATAATACCCGGAGGCATCACTGATCAGTTTAAAGCTCATTGTACCTCTTCCGTTAGTGCCTTTCTGTTTTTTAGGGATCTTGCGAACCCATTCAAATTTACCGGAAGCATTAATTTTTGATCCCAGCATGTCTTCATAAAAGTAAGTATAGCTGTAAGTAGTGTAACCACTTGAACTGGTATAAGAATGGACAACCACATAATATTCTTCACATGCGATAAAAACACTCCCATCATTTTCTATTAAAACATTTCTAACCTTTAAATTTGGCGCCTCATAATCATCCTTTTTCTCCATCCTTCTTTTACTCCGGGCTGACTCAAATTTCTCAAGCTCGGCCAGCGGGAATTCATAATAGCCATTTTTATATTTTGCGATCTTCCCGTTAGGGTCAAGCACTGCTAAGAAGATTCCGTCCGTGCCAGTGCCTTTTGATTTCTTGCTATAGGTACAGGCAATGATCATTTCATGCAGCGAATTTTCAATCAGTGATGTTTCCCTGATAAAAAAATCATCAATGGCAATCGTGGCGGTAATTATTTTTTTACTGTCTTTTGTAAACTTTAATACTTCGTAATGATAGGCTGGTGCACCGGTACTTTTATCCTTTTCTTTCCTTGAATCAGAATCATACACTTTTGCAAGCAAATATGCATTGCCTTTTGAATCCACAGAAAAATCAGAATTATCCATCACGGCCTCAGTATAGGGCATTGTGAATTCATTTCCCCAGAGCTTTTTTAGATGCTCATCAAAAACATACAAACCAATTTTATCGTAATTCTTTTTATCATTTCTTTCTTCGGGCGTTAACCGGTAGCTTACCAATAATTTTTTTTGTTCCGCGTCATAGTTATATTGGTATTTATTGGTTGTTTTATAGTTATAGAAGCCTCTCATGGCTGTTGTACCGGCAATCTTTGTCGCTTCAATTATTTTATGATTGACATCCGTAATTTTCCCTGATGATACATCTATTTTATCATAGTACAGGTATTCTTTTTCAGCTTCTTTATCCCAATCACTATGTATCCAGAAATAATTGTTATCAATATCTACTAATTTTTCACTATTGAAGTTTTTTGTTGCCTCCGGTAATTCAATTGCTTTTTCAGATGTTTGATTCAAAGACGCAGGGTCGAATCTTATAATGTTCAATTCATCTTTTTTCAGGGAGAGATTTACAATGCCATCTTTTTCATTACCCAGGAAAGCGAGGTCATCTGTTTTTCTTGGCAAGCTATATTCAGAACCCATTTTAAAGGTGAATTTCCTGGTTTGCCCGAAGGATACAACGGAAAGTAAACAGGTAAAAATCAACAATGGATTTTTCATGGTTGTGGCGGATTTAAGTTGCATAAGCAACTTTATGGTTATATAAAATGAAGCGCAAAATTATTGATAAGTGAATTACTATCCTAATCAATTTTTTGACCGGTTAATAACCCGAATACCACATTTGTACCTGGAGGAGATACCCACAAATACAGGGGTTTACAGGAATGCTTCCTTTATTTAAGTGATCTCATTAAAAATGTATTATGCAGCAAGCGGATCAAAAATTATTTTTTTTTGAAGTCCTGTGAATAGGGTATTGTATCTAATGAAAATTGATTATATTTAACCTGCTAATGCTATAAAATTTTCTAAGACAAATCAGCATTATGAGAGATTCAGTTATTTTATCCGCAATATGCATATGCCTGTTTTATCAAAATACAATAGCGCAACCATCCGTGCAAAAATTAAAAGTGGAATTGCAGCAAACAAAGGCTGCAGTCGTTGATTTTTCCATAAACCAGCTAATGCCTGCCCAGGCTTCCGTATTGCTTGACCGTAAAGTCAATTTACCTATAACTAACGTTAAAGACTGGTTGAGCATGAATCTTAAACTTCGCCCAAATACAGACTTACTGGTACAAAGGAATGTCCCTGTTAATTTTGGCAGTTTTGAAGTTCAGAAATTTCAGCAATATTATAAAGGCATCAAGGTTGAACACGGGATCATCAACGTAACCGGTAAGGATGGGAATACCGCTATGATTCAGATGGAATTTTACCCGGTGGAAGATGGTTTTAAAATTGCTCCTTTGCTGAATGAATCAGCAGCAAGGGAAGCTGCTATTCAGCATGTAGCTGCCAAAAAGTATGCATGGCAGGAAAATGACGCCCTTTCGCCCCTGTCACGGGGAGAATTGGTAATAATTGCCGACTTTATCCACAATGGTAAAATGACACTCGCCTATAAATTTGATATTTACGCCATTGAACCCCTTAGTCGGGCGTATGTATATGTGAATGCTTCTGATGGTACTATTCTCCTGGTGGATAATATTTTGTTGCATGCCAATGCAATTGGTAAAGCAGATACCCGTTACAGTGGTAAACAGGATATTGTAACTGATTTTCAGAGCGGTCCACTCTTAAAACCATATCGCCTGAGGCAAACACGTAACGGGCATGAAATAAGGACGCTTAATTACGGTGGCCGTGATAAAAGCCCGGCCAATGATGCGCTGGCAACAGATTTCAATGATGATGATAATAACTGGACCGGGAAAGAGTTTGGAGATACCGCGCTGGTACCCAACCTTGATGATGCAGCGTTGGAGGCCCATTTTAACATGCAGATTGTAAATGACTACTGGCAGAATATACATCAAAGGAATAGTTATGATAATAATAACGGAAACATAATCAGCAATGTTCATGTTACCGATAACGGGAGTTTCATGGACAATGCATTCTGGAGCGGATCTGCGATGTATTTCGGAGACGGCGATGGCGGCAATGATCCTCCACAGGTAAGTATTGATGACTGCGGACATGAATTGGGGCATGCCATCTGCCAGACCACTGCGGCCCTGGTTTACCGCTGGGAATCGGGAGCCGTCAATGAAGGGTTTAGTGATATATGGGCAGCCTGTATCACCAACTACACGCTCGGTAAATTTCCTGGCATCCCGGGGCAGAAAACCGTGTGGCGTTTATTTGAAGAAACTTCCGGGCCCACGAATGCCGTGCCGGGTCTTCGGGATATGAAGGATCCAACGATTTTTAATAACCCTGATACCTATAAGGATAATTTGTGGAATCCAGCGTCATTTGATGTGTGCCCCAGACCGGCCGGGGGTGGTGCTGGAAACGATAATTGCGGGGTACACAATAATAGCGGGGTTTTAAACAAATGGTTTTATTTAATAACCGATGGTGATAGCAGCAATAATTATTTTGGAACCCCCTACAATGTAACCGGCATCCATTTCGGAAAGTCGGATAGTATTGCTTATTTGACCGAACTCAATCTTACTCCTAATGCTGGTTACAAAACAGTAAGAAATGTTTCAGTAAATGCAGCCATCACTTTGTTTGGGGATGCAGCCGAGGCAAAAACGGTGAGGGATGCATGGTTGGCTGTTGGCGTGGATACGGCCGTATTTAATATGACAAATACGCCGGTTTTTCTAACCAATTCATTTTCCACCATCGCGGTGGGTAAAGCTGGTTGTGTATGGGCCGGCACCACCACTTCGGGTTCCGCCAGTAGCGGATCAAGCGGTGTTTACCGGTATGATGGAAAAAAATGGGAACAGTCAACCGGCTTGCTTAACAATGCCATACAGGGAATGACGGCTGATAGCAAGGGCGGCATCTGGATGGCCCAATCGGGACGCACCGGTGCGCAGGCTCTTATCGGGGGCGTAAATTATTTACCCGACAGTGCTTTTTCCAGCGAAGTATATTATAGTACGTTCCAGGGACTGGTCAGCCGGAATGCCCGAAGTATTTTTGTAGATACGAACAGGTTAAATGCCGGCAATCCCGTGGTGTGGGTGTCTACGCTTGCACAGCTTACCGGAGGCATATCCGGAAGGGGTGGTGTAGGAGTAGGGCTCAATCCATCAATGCCATTTTTTACTAAGTTAAGAGGGATAGATCCTTTTGGTGAATCGGGCGGTTCACAAACCATCGGGGGAAATGGACAGGAAGTGTGGGCCTTTGCGAGTCAGAATTTTGGCAAGAACGAGTTGGTAAGGTATGATGCCGGAACAATGGATTCAATAGGTGCCTATAATAATACTAACGTCGGTTTATTAACAACATACTTCCAGGCTAAATCAATTTATTTTGATATCCTGAAAAATAAGTGGCTGGGCATGCAACAAAACGGGCTTATTGTGCTTGATAATAATGGCATTTGGCATCAAATTGACACGACCGCTTTTAGTACTATTTTCCCATCCGGAACCATCGTAAATAACAATGCAATTATAGGGGATAAACTGGGAAATGTTTATATTGGCACCACCAATGGATTGGTTTTTTATAGCCGTGGACCATTGGACTCCCTTAGTTCCTTCCGGCGATTCACGACTGTTCATGGCCTGCCTTCCAATAATGTGAGGGCAATCGCTGTTGATACCGTCAGGTACAAGTTACTGCTAGCCACAGACAATGGTATCCTGTTTTTTGATCAGCAATGTGCCAACGGGACAGATTGCTGGAATCAGATACCAAATAGAAAATCACCGGCTACCTCTTTAAGTGGAGGTAACTGGAGCAATCCTTCTATCTGGAGTACTAACAAAGTACCTGATGAATTTACGGACGTTACACTGGTACACGCGGTGATGGTGGATATTGATGGAATATGCGGTTCATTAAAAGTAACGGCACCGGGAACAGTGGAAGTAAAAACTGGTAAGAAATTAACTGTGAGTGAACTAACCAGAACCATCAACCAGACTTCTTCTTCCAAAAATTTTTGATCCCTCATCTTCAATATATTATTTATTTGCAATTCATACAAATGCAGGGTCCATTCAACGATTATCGTTAAGGATCGGCTATTACTTATAAAACCTTCCATGAAAAAATTATTTTTGACCATCGTCTTTTTTAGTGCTGCTAATAACTTTATCGGGGCACAAACAGGAAATATCGCCCGTTATAAAAAAACTTCAGCAATGATTCCCATGCGTGACGGTGTAAAGTTATATACGGTCATTCTAAGCCCGGTAAATCCTGCAATGCCACTGCCAGTTTTAATTCAACGTACTCCATATGGAGCCAATATAGACGTTCCGGATGAAGCCATTGTGCCAACTGAATCGCTCGACAATGAACTGGCGAAAGAGGGCTATATATTTGTTTACCAGGATATTCGCGGCAAATATAAAAGTGAAGGTGAAATGCAGATTCACCAACCCCTGATCCATGCGACCCGGAAGGGTGCCATAGACGAAAGTACTGATACCTGGGATGCAGTGGATTGGTTGATAAAAAATATTCCTGGTAATAATGGGAAGGCGGGCATTTATGGAATTTCTTACCCGGGCTGGCTTGCCCTGGTGGGGGCTGTGGATCCCCATCCCGCATTGAAGGCATCTTCTGAACAAGCCTGCATGGGCGACTTGTTTTTAGGTGACGATTTTCATCATAATGGTGCGTTTCGGTTGAGTTATGGCATGGAATACAGCTACCAGGTTGAATTTGATAAAACAACTGATAGCGATTTTCCTTTTCCACAATATGACCTGTTTGACTGGTACCTTAGATTAGGTTCTTTAAAAAATGTAAACGGTAAATATTTTCATCATAAAATACCTACGTGGAACAGTTTTATTGCACATCCTGACTATGATGAGTACTGGCAAGAAAACTCGCCTTTAAACTATGTTCAGACCGCACAGATTCCCCAATTGCATGTAGGTGGTTATTTCGACCAGGAAGATATCAATGGCCCGCAAATGATGTACAACCACATGGAAAAGAAAGATACTTTCAATCGCAATTTTATTGTGCTGGGGCCATGGAATCATGGGCAATGGGGAGGAGGAGATGCAGATAGTCTTGGAAAAATTTCCTTTGAAAGTAATACAGGTGACTGGTTTCGGAACCTGCAAAAAAAATGGTTTGATTATTGGTTAAAAGGTATCGGTGACGGGAAGTTTGATGAAGCCACCTGTTTTCAGACCGGCAGTAACCTATGGAAAACGTATACCAGCTGGCCTCCAAAGGAAGCAACCATTAAAAGACTTTATGCCGGACCCGATCATACCGCATCTTTTGCCAAACCTGTTTATCCGGATAAGTATGAAGCGTACACCAGTGATCCCGCGAAGCCAGTTCCCTACCGGTCCTTACCGATTGAAGCTACTTATGGTACAGGCAGCCGGTGGAAACCCTGGCAGGTGGAAGATCAGCGGTTTGTATACGGCCGTCCGGATGTGCTGAGCTTTATGATGGATTCACTCACAGAAGATATTATAGTTTCGGGAAAAATAACGGCTCATCTTTTTGCCGCCTCAAGCGGTACCGATGCAGACTGGATCGTAAAACTGATAGATGTTTACCCGGCCTTCAATGTACAAAGCCTGTCGATGAGCGGATACCAGTTGCCGGTGGCCATGGAGGTTTTCCGGGGACGATTTCGAAAGAGTTTTTCCAAACCCCAGGCCCTTATACCTAATAAACCCGAAGAGTTTGTCATTGACCTGCATGACATCAATCATTCATTCAAAAAGGGGCATCATATCATGATCCAGGTGCAAAGTACCTGGTTCCCTATAATTGACCGTAACCCTCAAAAATTCGTGGCCAATATTTTTGAAGCAAAGGAATCAGATTATACCAAAGCGATACAAAAAGTTTATTTTTCAGCCCAATACCCAACCTATATTGAATTGCCTGTAATAAAAAATTGAGATTATTGCCAATTGCTTTTTGTCAATTGCTTATTGCCAGTTGCTAATTCCATTGGGTCAAACAGTCGGATTGACGATAATGTCCAGCAATTCTTTTATTGTAAACTTTGTATGTACCGTCATTGAAGAACCTCCGCTATTGATATGTATTTTTGCAGTGCTGTTTTGAATGGTAAGGTTGGTAATATGCTTTGTAAATATTACATGCGTGGCGCCGGCGGCATCCTGGATATTGATAAAATCATTCATATAAATTGTTTTAGCTTGTACATTATTTTGAAACTTTAATCAAATATACCAGTGAAAGAACTCCTGGAATGTCAATAATAAATAAAATTGGACGTCTCCAGGCTTTTGACGGGGATTCATAAATGTACTGAACAAAAACCTGTTTAAAGGCAAATCGAAGAAAAAAGGCATTATATTTGTATCGTGAGTATGACAACCAACATTTTACCTGGACCTGATCCATATTCCTGTCGTAACTGCCACAAGATTTTATAGATAATTATTGGTTTTATCATTGATAATTAAAGTTTCCGTATTAATGAAATTCAGTGTGATTTTTTTTGTGTTCTACGCAAATTCATGTCTTGCCCAGCAATGGCAGGCTGAGGTAATGGCCGGTATATCAGGCTATAGCGGTGATTTGAGTCGTTCCAATATTTCCGCCAAAACTATCGGACCCGCCGTTAACCTCAACCTGAAATACGTACTGCCCGGTAATTTTTTTGTACTACGGGCCGGCATTGGATATGGCAGGATATCAGGTAATGATAAAAATAATAAGAAATCAGGATTGGACAGGCGCAACCTGAATTTTAAATCCCATATACTGGAAGGTAGTTTGGGTGCAGAGTTAAATTTATTGGATCCTGAATATTTTGATGCCTTTCCTTACATTTTTGCTGGTATAGGACTGTTTCACTTTGATCCTTACACTTTCGATAAAAATAACAATAAGACCTTT
>JBDTWP010000234.1:0-10915 GCA_040006615.1 Ferruginibacter sp. | reverse complement strand
TTGCGAATGTTATACCTAATGCTATAAAAAGATTATACAATGGAAAATGAATTAGTTAGATACCGTCTTCAAAAAGCAATCTATACAGTCATCAATCCTTTGGTAAAATGGTTGATAAAAATAGGCTTTACACCCAATATAGTGACAATATTGGGATTGATTCTAAATATAGGTGTTTCCATTATTTTTATTATGGGGGCAGAAGAAGGCAACCGGGGCGATCTGTCTTATGTTGGCTGGTCAGGCGCATTGATATTATTTGCCGGGTTATTTGATATGCTAGATGGACAGGTGGCAAGATTGGGAAATATGAGTTCTACCTTCGGAGCGTTGTTCGATTCAGTACTTGACAGGTATAGTGAGTTGATTATGTTTTTAGGCATATGTTATTACCTGGTTGCACATCATTATTTCTTTAGCTCATTGTTTGCATTTATTGCGTTGATTGGCTCCATGATGGTAAGCTATACCAGAGCAAGAAGTGAGGGATTGGGTATTGAAAATAAGGGAGGACTCATGCAACGACCCGAACGGGTAGTTTTAACCGGGGGAGCAGCCTTAGCCTGTGGTATTACAGGCTATTTTATAGGTGGCAATTTTAAATACTTTATTCCCGGCACATCCTACCAGCTATTTGAAACTATGTCTGTTTTCACAATGCCAATAACCATTATGGCGGTACTCACAAATATAACCGCTTTTAGAAGACTGGCAGACGCAAAAAAAGCCCTGGACGAAAAAGACAAAAAATAAGATGGTATTTTTATATATATAAGATTTACAGACGACCGCTTGGATTAAATTTCGAAGCACATTATATGTTAAACTTTTTATACTATGAAAATTACAAAATGTATATAAAGCTAGTAGACGGTGAAAAATTTTATGTTTTTTCTATTATTAAGCGGAAACTTGCCATACTTACCAGTATATTTATAAAAATAAACGGTGGCTCACTCAGTGTCAACTAATTATAGGGTGAAATTTCCGGATTGAACCGAATGCCCTGTCAATTGTTAGGAAAAAATGAACTATATGATGAACTATAATTTTAATGGACCAAGATGAAAAGAAATTATATATCCAATACAGAAGAGTCGATCAGGTTGTTTAAGAGTAATATTTTAAATAGCTTGTCAAAGGTGCATTTTACCGTGCCGCTGTATATTTTTATTCCCGCAATAGTATTCTTCTCCTACAGCGCATTTAGTCACCAGGTTAACATTACCGGATTTATACTTTACTTCCTGGCAGGTCTCATTATATGGACCATTACGGAGTACCTTTTACATCGGTTTATATTTCATTTCCAGCCAACTTCTGACTTTGGTAAAAAACTACATTTTATTTTCCATGGAGTGCATCACGATTACCCAAAGGATAAAAAAAGATTGGTAATGCCGCCATCTGCAAGTATTCCATTAGCCACAATTTTTTATTTTCTATTTTCATTATTCCTGGAACAAAAATTCCTATTCGCATTTTTTCCAGGCTTCTTACTGGGTTACCTTGTATACGACATGTTGCATTATGCCATGCATCATCATAATTTTAAAAACCCTGTTTTAAAGAGGATCAAACAGCATCACATGTTGCATCACTACCAGGATTCTACAAAAGGGTATGGCGTAAGTTCATCTTTGTGGGATATCATTCTAAAATCCGGTTTTACCCGGCAACCCAACAGAAGTTGATGAACAAACAAAAGTCAGGTCTGTTTTCCCGTAATAGTATTTTAATTGCAGTACTAATTTCATTGGTTTACCTTATCAACTCGTTTTTTTTAATTGGGTTTAAACCCGTCCAGGTGGTATTGACGGCTACTTTTAATATTTGCTTTTTTTTATCACCCGGAACCAGGAAATTTATAATCGGGTTTTCAATATTCATTGTGTATTGGACATTGTTTGATTATATGAAAGCATTTCCGAATTATACAATTAATACCTTACACATACAGGAACTACATGATACGGAAAGAGTACTTTTTGGCGTCCCCTATTTTAATAAAATAATAACGCCAAATGAATATTGGTTACAAAACGGCAGTACCCTGCTTGATATCGTATCAGGTATTTTCTACCTATGCTGGATCCCCGTTCCGTTGACATTTGCGGCCTACCTGTTTTACAAAGATAAAGCCCTGTTCCTTCAATTCGCATTAACTTTTTTATTGGTTAACCTGATTGGATTTATCATTTACTACATCTACCCTGCCGCCCCGCCCTGGTATTATCAAATGCATGGGGCCAATTTTTTACCGGGCACGATGGGCAATACGGCCGGCCTTCATAAATTCGATGACTATTTTAATATAGGGCTGTTCCGCATACTTTATGAGATGAATTCCAATGTTTTTGCAGCCATGCCATCCTTACATTCTTCCTACCCGTTGATAGTTGTCTATTATGGAATAAAGAAAAAGTTAGGTTGGATGAACCTGCTATTTGTAATAATAACAATAGGCATCTGGTTTGCTGCGGTGTATACCAGTCACCATTATATACTGGATGTACTGGCTGGTATTGTATGCGCGGTAGCCGGTATTCTTATTTTTCAAAAAATATTATTGCGCAGTTCCGGTTTCAGGAAATTCCTTGATTTTTATAAATCATATATTTAGGATGCTCCCCGCAAATGCAATTTACTTTTCAATTCAGCCGGGAAACAGCCGGTACCATTAGATCTTCCTGGTTCGGCTTTTAAGAAAATTAACAATCTCATCTGCAGTTCGTTTTTCGCGCAGGTCTACAAAATTGGCTGCCAGTTTTTTGTAATTTTTTGTCATCAGCAAAAACCAGATCTGGAAATAATCGAGCCCGGAAAAAACGATCGCATTATTTTTACTATAAGTGGTGATGTTCTCTTTAAAGTTGACCGGCATTTCCGTCCAATGCATAAATGGCCGCAAATGATGGCCTATATGATATCCGTCGTTGAAACATTTCTGGTTGTAAATGGTATTAATGCAGGTAATACTGTTGCCGTAAATGTCTTCAGGTTTTTCTGCATTGATAAAAGCATGCTGCGCCCAGTTGCCCGCCATCATTGCAAAACGGATAAAAACTAATGGTAAAATAAAAACAGCAAGTGTTGCATAAAAATTGTAAAAACATAAAAGTAAAGAGAGAAGCATGAAAAACGATTCCCCCCTTATCACCCGCAAGGCATACTTGTTTTTTTGCTTATTTTTAAAATAGAGTGCAAGGTTCAATACTCCGGTTAAATAAAATGAGCCTAAATAGAGAAGAAATGCACGGATACTGTCCCGCTTGTATTTCATCGTCGAACTCAGATCTTCAGGTTCATTGTTCTCAGGGTGGTGCATGGTTACATGATGATAAAAATAGGTTTCCGGAGTCTGGCCGAAAAAGATACCAAGCACCCAGGGAATATATTTATTCAGGAAGCTGAACTTCTTCTTAAAGAGTTTCCTGTGACATACATTGTGAAGCATAAGCACATAAGGTCCCAGGAAAAAAACCAGCAAAATGATTAAATATACTACATAAAAAGCCCAATGCAAACCCGGTATTACAAAAAGAATAATAGCAAAGGGAATAATGGTAAAAGTGATTTTCAACGATAAATAGATAAAGGCCATATCTCTTTTATCATTTAACAATGGAATAAAAAAACGATCGAGGAAATTTAATTTTCCCTGCTTCAGGTTCATCGGATCGGTGAGAATAATTTCCATTGAATAGTTGTTTAACAGTTTTAAGAATATCCCTGACGACAACTTTCCATTAGCTACAACCAGGAATCGCATTTATTTTAGAGGTTCCTTTATCGGGCAGTAATTTTCATTATCTATTTCTAAAGGTAGGTCAAAAAACTATCTTTGGAAAAAGCAAACTGATTATAAATAAATATATTTTGTTTTTCGGTTAGTTGGGCAGCGCAAATAATAAATCACTGATTTACACATTGCTCAGTTGAGTTATACGTTAATCAGGATTTTCCTTTCACGCCTGCCACTTTCAACCGGTTTAGTTATTCAAATGTTTAATAAAGCAACGGCGCCTTTTGTGCTGCTGAACATCGTAATACTGCCACATAGATTGAACATTCGAATTGGTCTCCAGTTCAGGATTGGATTCCGCATATTTAAACCCGTTCTCCATATATACTTTTGTTATCTCGTACATCAAAATAGCATTCACGCCCTTGCCCTGTAATTTTTTATCGACCGCAACCAGGTACAGATCCCCCAGGGTATTTTTCTTTATGGCTATTAACAAGTGGATAAATCCAAATGGAAACAATCGCCCCCCTGATTTTTGCAAGGCTTTGGATAATGATGGCATCGTGATTCCAAAAGCTACCAGCCGCCCGTCTTTGTCCGTAATTAAAGATACAAAGTCGGGCCGGATAAAGGAAAAATATTGTTTTGTATAATACCTGATCTGCTTCTCAGTTAAGGGAACTACTCCGTAAAGATCTGAGAAAGCCGAATTAATAAGTTGAAACACTTCACTGGCATATGGGAGAATTTCTTTTGACTTTTTTGCCCATACAACAGTAAGCCCCAATCTCTCCTTTACAACCAAAGCAATCCTTTCAAGATTGGGCGGCATTACCTGGGGTACTTTAATTTTGTATTCCAGCCAATCCACGTCTTTTGTAAATCCCAAACCTTCAATTAACCTGGGATAATAGGGATAATTATAGAGTGTAGCCAAAGTGCCTACCTGGTCAAATCCTTCGATCAACATTCCTTCGTGATCCAGATCTGTAAAGCCCAAAGGCCCATGAACTGCTACCATACCTTTCTCTCTTGCCCAATTCTCAACCTGACCGATTAATGCTCTTACAACCTCTTCATCTTCTTCAAAATCAAACCAGCCGAAACGCATATATTTATTCTGCCATTTTTCTATATAAGATCTGTTTAAAATACCTGCAATGCGGCCAACCACTTTCTTATCTTTATACGCGAGCCAATACCTCGCTTCGCAATAATCAAAAGCGGGATTTTTGTCTTTTCGTAAAGTATTTTCTTCATCAAACCTTAGCGGCGGTACAAAATAACGATGGTCCCTATATAAATCGTAAGGGTAGTTGACAAATCTTTTCAGATCCTTTTTATTTACCACCTCTTTTACCAGGATACTCATACTTGTAGTTTCTTTTAAATGTAAGTCAGGCCTTCTTAAACCGGGTAAAGTTTTTCTAACCTTTCCCGGTCGGGCTAAATGACGTAGATCCTATTTTCAGTAAAACTATTAATTAATATTCTAAAATAGTTACCAGTTTATTAGAAAAAGCTAAAATGATTATATGTTGCTGTAAAACAGGACGCAGTATGAACATATTATACTCATAAAGAGTTATATATTACATTTTTTTAAAACGGGTTATTTCTAATAAAAAAAACCACACTTATTCAGATGTTTATTGATTTCTCCAAAATACGTTCAAAAAGCTGCAGGCTTCCGCTTTTTAAGAAGATTGTTCGCGGCCGGCTATCTTCTTTTCACTTGCCTGCTTATGCAAGAGCCTTAACACGAAATATGCTCCTATCATGGCTGGAAAGAACAATAAGAAGGAACGCTGAAGCAGTGTAAATAGTGATAATACCGCCGCAGGCACAATCTTTCCGAATAGGACGGAAATGCTGATTTCAGCAAAACCGCTACCGCCGGGGGTTGGAATAAAATATATCATGAATTGAATGAGCACCTGTATAGATATTACCTGCAGCAATTCCGCCTGCACCCCTAACCCAAGCAATATAACATATTGCATGCAGTATTTATTGAGGTACATAACAATCGTTATAATTATGCTGAGGGGAAATAAAATAGGGTTTTTCTTAATTATTATACTGCAGATATTTTGATATCGTGCGATGTTTTTATCCGAAATGTCAGCCCAAACAGTTAACCGGCGCTTCCGGCCCGGAAATATTTTACTTAAGCTTCCTGCTATTTTTTTTATAATAACCCCTATCCAGACAGGTTTCCAAAATGCCAAAAGAAAAACTGAAAGAAAAATGGCGAAAAATGTGAAGGCATATCTTAGTAAAGAAGGAACTATGCCTCCCACATATTCCTGGTTCATAAACAAAATAGCAGTAAACCCTGCCAGTGGCATGAATATGAGCGTTGCTCCAAAATTGATAAGACTGATGGCAAATGAATCTAAAAAGGTGAGCCCGTGTCTCATATACACATATATTTGAGCTGGCCCCGCACCTCCATGGGCCGGCGTAACGGCACCCATAAACATATTCGCAACATTTGCTTTGAAACTCACCCAATGTGATAGTCCGGGTTTTAGTTTTTGTACATAAATATGATTCCTCCAGCTACCCATCATCAGGTCCGCAAACAGCATTACACTACAAATCAGGATGAACTTTACCTTTATATGACCCAATGCCACAACCGTATCCCCCGTATGATTGTAAAAAAAAATACCTGCAATGGTCGCGATTGTTATTAAAGCAAACCATAAGGTATGCTTAATGATGAAGTCCTTATTAAAATAATGTAGTATTTGCTTACCCGTCTTTTCCTGTTGCTCAGCTATATCAGGCAAACCGTCAAGGTTGGTCATAATGTAAAATTGGTATAACAATAAAGCAGGCAACTTTATCTTGTAATTAAGCCCTGGTGTGGTGATGTGAATGCAAGCACACCGAAAGTAATTACATAAAGCCAGCAGATAACATACACTACTATGAAAGCTTGTCTTTTCTTCAACATCCCGGGATAAAGAACAGGTTTTCCCTGGAATTTACCTCTTGGTTTGTTCGGGAAAAAGAATGTTTTATAAGTTTCTATTGTCGCAATAGTAAAACCGATACTGCACAAACCAATGGCCAGGAAGTTATCAGTAAGGTTAGCCGCTACCCATCCCCAGAAATATGCAACTGCCGGGCTTCTGAAGAACTTAAAAGTTTCAAAACCTTCTATTGGTGCATCTTTCCAGGCACCGCCAAAGGCCGATATCCATCCGCCGATGCTCAGCATGAGAATAATAAGGTAAGGTGACCATGTTAATTCACCTGATCTATACCTTTCCCACTGATGGATGATAGCCCAACAAACCAGCGCTATGACCAGCACATAAAAGAAAGCAGCAATGTAACGGTGTCGCTTACTTTCAACCACTTTACCAAAAACATGCAGTTGCATGGGAATAAAATATTTTGTTTGATCGGAAGTACGAAGAAATGATTTCCACACTTCTACAGTTAAGCGCTCGGCTACATAGGTACAACCCCACAAAAGAAAAATTCCTGAGAATATCGATAGATCTAAACCCGTAAGCTTCCATACTAAGGGAGCATAAACGATGCCCAGCACCATGCTGCGAAAATATTTTGGCCATGTAAACCCTTCATGAGGCGAATCTTTATACATACCCCATGTAGAAGTATGTAAGCCTGCTGTAAGGCCAGTAAAAACTGCTAAAAGTAATTCCATCAATTAGTCTTGATTTTGAGTGAAAATATTCTTTTTAAATGATGCGGCAAAGTATGAAACTAAGACGAATTATTTACTGCTCAATAACATCCTTAGGAATGGCTTGCGGTTTTATAAGCCTGCTCAATCCACATCACATCGCTCTTTGCCATTGCAAAACTGAATTGTGCTTCTTCTCCATTGCGCAGGGCCTCAAAAAAATCCCTGAACATGAGTTTTGTCCCTCCGATATTGCTCATTCCCGGAAAAATGAGCTTCCATTTATCACCTCTTATAAATATGAACAACCCATTTGATTCGAAAGTGATTGATCCACGGCTACCATAAATTCTTGATAAACGAAGACCTTTAAACAAAGCATTAACCTCCCAGGAATAAAGCAACGTACCAACGGCTCCTTCTTCATATTCTGCAACCACCTGCATGCTTAGTTCCATAGTATGATTCGGGTTGCTGCAACCCGGCCGAAAACCAGTAATAGATCTTACCGTTAATCCAAGGTTTGAAATGAAATTGATCCAGTGAATCCCTCCTTCAAACAAAGCTCCTCCCCCGGCAGTTCTTACATCACCCCTCCAATCTACTATCTTCTGTGTTTTGGTAGCATTAAAAAATAAAAACTTTATATCGCCAATGAAATTGCCTGATACTGCCTGGCGCAACTTTTGGAGCACCGGTTTGTAAAAGTAATTTTCAGCTATAAGCAATTGTGTATGGTGCTGCTGTCTCAACTTGTCAATGTTGTCAAAATCAGAAGAACGGAAAAACGGCGGCTTTTCAACTATGACATGTTTGCCGGCACTCATAGCTTCAACTGCAAGTTGAAGATGACTGTCAGGCGGGGTGGCAATAAAAACAACATCAATATCTGGTGATGCTATGGCTGACGAATAGGAGCCGAAATACCCGAAACCTTTATACTTGCCTGAAAATTCCTTTGCTTTCTTTTCTTCGCGGCTGGCATAATATAAATGCACACCGTCAAACGCCTTTAGAGTGTTGGAGTGTTTTCGCGTAATGAATCCGCATCCTATAAAAACCATTCGGAGAGGGCCCTCAACTTTCTTGAATACCGGCATGTACCATACATTATTTAGTTATCAATTCACCTGCCCTCAAAGCATTTGCTGCAATGGTAAGACTTGGATTGAGCGCGGCAGACGTTGGCATTACACTGCCATCTGTCACGTAAAGATTATTAATTCCGCGGAAGCGGCAATTTCCATCTAAAACCGAGGTCCTTTCATTTATACCCATTCTAACCGTACCAACAGCATGTGAAAAGGTACGGATATGATGTACATAATGGGCAATAGCCCCTGCTTTTCTCATAATTTTCTTTGCCTCGTTTATGAGTATGTTCAGCGCGGCAAAATCTCTTTCAGAATACTGATGAAATATAACGGGCCTGGGTAAACCGAATTGATCTTTATATCTGGGATCTAAAGAAAGAGAATTGGTAAATTGAGGCTGATCTTCGGCAATAGCAAGAAGCCCTGTTAACAATTTCACTCCCCGGCTTAAGAATCTACCTGCAGGACCAGGTAATTCATTTTGAACAAGCCCCATTGGCGGGGTCGACAATTGTTGCAGGCTGCCTAACTTGTTAAAATGAGTTTGAGCGGGATGCCCGAAATAATAATCAAGGATAGCAAGTTGTTTATGAAAACGGCCTTCCTTATCTGCCACCCCGGGAAAAATACCGAAAATAATGGAATTGATGTGTCGCATAAGATAACGGCCTATTACCTCACCTCCGGGATTTTTATATTGCAAACCAGATGCAAGTAAGAGGTGGGGAGAACTGAGTGAACCTGCAGCTAATATCGTGATATGTGATTTGTATAAATATTTTTCACCGGTTGTTTTAGAAACACACTCCACACCGGCAATTTGATCATTGTCCAAAATTAATTTAATCACCACCATATTCGGCTTCAACTCCATTCCCGCGGCCATTAGCCCTGGCAGTACCATTGTTGATAAATCATTCTTGGCACTTATGGCACAGGCGAAAGTGTCGCAGTTACTGCAATTAACACAGGTTTGGCGTTGTTTATCCTCATAGTTGATTGCCAGTGGAAGTTGAAAAGGGTGAAGCCCGAGTTGCTGCGCACCGGCCTTTACTTTTTGGGAAATTGCTGCCAAAGGTGGTGGCGGTTGAGGGAAGGGATCACTGCGAAAAGGTTCTGTCGGATCAATTCCTGTTTCACCTGAAATGTTCAGGATCTTTTCTGCTTGTGTATAATAAGGCTCCAGATCGCTGTATTTGATTGGCCATCCTTCAGCATTCTTTCCTTCTATTTGTTCATTCTTCTCAAAATCGGCCTCCCGGAAACGAAATGAAACACCACCGTAAAATACTGATGGGCCCCCTACGCATGAATAAACCCCCATTGTTTTCTTGTTGCCGCCAGCCGCAATATGCAATAGAGTAGTTTTATCGTAAAAAGGAGATAAATCAACTGATGCCTTTAAACCCCAGTTCTCTTCACTTCGTTTCACCCAATCGCCCCGCTCCAGCATCAGCACCCTCATTCCTGCTTTAATAAGCTGAAGCGCCGTCATTGATCCCCCAAAACCGCTTCCAATGACAATAGCATCGTAATTTTCCATGTTTATTTCGTCTGCATAAAGCGGAAAGATAGTGATTTTTTGTCGCTGCTGTTCTTTCACCAACAACTTAAATATGGCTTAGTTTTCAGCAGGTTGTTGCGGATGATATCGCCTGCGACAGCAGCTATGCAGCCCTGAATTTAGAATTTCTTTAGCCAGGTAGCTCATTAAAAAACCGGTCACAATTGTGAACCGGCTTTTTTACGATTGCTTGCCAGCTAAATGATACCGGTACTGCCACTACAACGGGAGGCTACGGCAGGAGTGGTGTTAAATAAATTAAACGGTCAAAATATTCTTCTAATAATTTCTATTAACTGCATCATTATCTCAGGAACAGCATTTCCCTGTATTTAGGCAACGACCAGTATTCGTCATCTACCAATAATTCCAATTTGTCTACATGATAACGGATTTCGTCAAAATGCTTACCTTTTATGTCATCACAATAAGCAATTGCCTTTTCCCTTGTATCGGTTATTATGTTTGCTTTTTTCCGTGCTTCAATCATATCTCTTACATTTGTACTCATCGCATTGATATGATTGCTGATCTCTTCCACAATACTCAATTGATTGGTATAAGCTGCTTCGCTTAAACCAACAGCCTTTAACCCGCTGATATTTTCCATCAATATATTCTGATATTTTACAGCCGATGGCAAGATCAGGGATGTTGCGAGCTCACCCATTGTCCTGGCCTCTATCTGTACTTTTTTAATGTATGCTTCCAGCATAACTTCATGCCGGGCTTCCAGTTCAGCATGTGTATATATATCATTACTTTCAAACAAATTTTTGGACTCTTCGGTCAGGTAAGCATCCAAAGCCAAAGGAGTCGTTTTTATATTCGGCAATCCCCGT
>JBDTWP010000233.1:0-10929 GCA_040006615.1 Ferruginibacter sp. | reverse complement strand
CAGTATACAAAAAAATTTGAAAAACAAATATATAAGGGGTGACATTAATATAGCACAGAATACATTACCAGGAATGAAAAACCCCAGAGGGGTGACATTAATATTGCACCGACACGTAATTCATTATAATCGTTTTTTATATTAATGTCACACCTCTGGGGTTTCAAGTCGTAATTGATTGCAATTGTTTTCTATATTAATGTCACACCGATGGGTTTTCATGTCGTAATTCATTGCAATTGTTTTCTATATTAATATCACCCGCTGGGGTTTGAAGTCGTAATTGATTGTAATCATTTTCTATATTAATATCACCCCGATGGGGCTTCAAGTAATTGATTGCAATTGTATTTTACATTAGTGTCACCTTGGGATTGAATTTAGATAGCCACAGGTGGACCCTTGAGGTCCCGTTCCATCGGCAGGCAGAGGGTAAGGTGAAATTATTTACTTTGCTTTGCTGCTTCTATATGCTTTGCAGTATCGGTATAGTGGCGTAAGCGAATTACTTTGCCCTGATCATCAAATGTCCATAAATGCATTTCTTCATCCCGGTAATGACCACCTGTTGCAGGAATATCTGCTTCGATTACGAACTCGGCGGCTACCTGGTTCCCATTACCCATAACAGATAGGACCTGGAAATCTTTAATGCTAAGTTCGCTTACCGTTTTAAAAAAATCAACTGCCCCTTCTTTTCCTTTTCGGGCCTGCATCCAGGGAACGCCAGCTTTCTGAGCGGAGTTATCGGTCCATTGTTCCCATTGTACATTTTCAGCGACGTGATCAATAATTGCCGGGATATCTCCACGGCCAAATGCTTCATAAATGCTGTTTACTGTTTCGATGTTTTTGTTCATAATAAGTATATTTAGGGGATTTCGGTTATTGAGGACAGGAACCGAGGCTGATACTTTCAACTGTCAACCTTCAACCTTCAACTATTAAAAAAGACCCTTTGAATCGTCCACCAGGATGCCACTAATGCTATGAACGCAGAAAAGGTGTATACAATGCCGGCCCTATACCAGGTTCTGTTCCTCAGTGGAATAATGATGCATGCAAACATTGCGGTAATCACGGCGATCTGCCCCAGTTCCACCCCGGCATTAAATGCAAGTACCGAAGTATAAAATTTACCCGCCGGCAAGCCGATCTCATTTAATGCACTGGCAAAGCCCATCCCATGTATCAGGCCGAAAAGAAATACTACCAGTATCCTCCATGGTTTAAGTTCTGTCAGTAACAAATTCTCAATTGCCACAAACACGATGGATAATGCAATGATTGGTTCTACCACTGCCCCGGGCGCTACTATAATATTTTTCATGCTCAGTGCCAGCGTAATGGAATGCGCTACAGTAAAAGCTGTGGCCTGCCAAAAAATAGTTTTGATCTTTGTACTTAACAGGCACAGGCCGATCACAAATAGTATATGATCGATACCATTTGGGATGATATGGTGAAAGCCGAGTTTGGTATAAAACCAGACAACTTCATTTACCGGAGCATCCTGGAGGGCATAATTGATGCTATGTGCAAAAAGAAATTGTACAAAAAAAAGGGAGGGCGCTAACAGTAAAAGCTTTCTTTTCGAATTACTGATCCACTTATGCGGAATGAAAGATTTATCATCGCTCTTATATTTCTTTGAGGGTTTGCTCACTGCTTAGTTTTAGACCTTCCGGTATATTAGCATTATTTTTAAGCGCCTGCTCCAGGTATCCCTTTGCCTTTACTTTGTCACCGGCCTTCTCATAGATCAATCCGGCCCTGGAAAGCAGGATGGGATTTTTGCTATATGTTTTTAAAGCTACCTGTATATAAGGCAGGGCTTTTGCATAATCTTTCCTTTGATAATATACCCACGCAAGGGTTTCATTTACGTCGATATTCCCCGGGCGGCGGTTATATTCTGCAAGGGCGTGCTCAAGCGCTTTATCATAATCATTGATCTTTAAATACGCATAGGCTAATTCCCTGTCAGCATAATGCCCGATATTTTCATCCGTCGTTGCGGCTACCGCATTCTTATTCATTTCATCAATTACCAATTTAGCCATCGCGGTTGCTTTATCCTCCTGACCGGCCAACCGGTACACATCCACCAGTTCTTCTTTAAAAGAAAAATCGTTTACCAATGAATCAGCCTGCAGGTACCAGGCCATTGCCTTATTATAATCTTTCGAAGCCAATGCTATACGGGCCATACCTGCCATTGCGTGCACATAGCCAGGCCGGTCGTTCAAAGCTATGGAATAATTCATTTCCGCGTTTTTCAGGTCGCCGGTATTTTCATATAAATGCCCCAACTGAACCCTTGACCATTCCGTGGCTTCGTCGCCAGGCGCGCCTGCATCCACTGCTAATTTCATCGCTTCTATTGCTCCCGGATAATCTCCATAAATTTCACGCAGATAGGATGCCCTTGCATAGGAACGAAGGTCTGGCCTGATCTCCATCATTCTTTCAGCTTTGAGCACTGCTGAATCGTAATTACCCATTTCAACATGTCCGTCAACCAGGATCCCATACAAAAAAGCATTGTAAGGATTTATTTTTTCAGCCCTTTCGGCCATTGCCAACCCATCTGCAAAATGATGCTGTGAAAGATATAGAAGTGATTTTAAGGTGAGGGCTTCAAAATTACCAGGTTCATTTGCGAGCACATCATTTACATATTTCATTGCAGCCATATCGTAATACTGGTAATTGCCAGTTGCTCTTGCTTCCAGGATAAATAGATTAACCAGGGCAATCTTTGATTTGGTATCATTTGGATCCGCCTTTACCGCGGCCAGTAATTTTGCGGCGTTTTTTTGAGTATTGGCCCATTCACCTGTTGAAGACAATACTCCTTTCCTGTCCAGCAGTTCGTAAGCGGTGTTTTTTTTCTTCGTTTCATCGCCCCTGTATTTAAGTATCACGAAACCTGCGGCACCAAGAAAGATAGCCAGTAGTGCACCATACAGTATATTTTTTTTCATGTCATTGTGATTTTTAATATTGAAAATTAATGGGGCTGGCGGGTCTGGCAGCAATTGCCCATAAGGCGAAAATGTTGACCTTCCAGTTGAAATCAGGGTAAGACAAGTTTTAGAAAATAAGTCCGCAGTTCGCGTGCGGACTTATTTTATTGTGAGTATTCTGTTAATCAATCAGCTTTTACCACTTTTAAACTTTGTTTCACTATTCCGTCCTTTGTAATCTTAATAAAATACATTCCTTTCATCAAATCACCCCCGTTCCAGTCCTGGGTATAGGTTCCCGGTTTTAGCGTTTTATTTACCAATACTTTCACCTGGTTTCCATTCACATCATACAGTGAAATATTTATTTTAGAATAGGTATCCAGGCGATATTTGATTGTGCTGCTCCCTACAACGGGATTAGGTGAAGTAGTTGCAATTACTTCCGGAGCCGCTAATCCTAAACTGCTAATTCTATCTATACTATTTCCTAATTGAACTTCAGATTTTTGATTATTTCCCTGGTCACAAGGACAAATATAATTCCCCGGGAAAGGAGATTGAACATAGGGAAATGTCTTTTTAAAAGGAACATCATTCGCTTCAATACCCGTGCTGTAGGTTAACACATCCAGCAACCGGGGAGTAATGTGACTGCCACCTGGAGTAAAATCATCATACCACAATCCCAAAACAGCCAATACAATTCCGCTGACCGCCTGTAATTCAATTCTTGTTACATCATCTTCTAACCTTCTGCCATTAGGAAATCCATCCATATTAGGTATAAATTGAATAGCAGTCGTAGTATTGTAAGCGGGGTCTGTTAAACCTAAGGCCGCGGCTTGTAATAAGCCTAAAGAACTGAACTTATTACTGTTCCTGTCTGTGGGCGGAACAGCCATATTCAGCCTCAGCATGTCGCCTCCATTGGGTAAAAAATTATTTATGAAGGGCTTTCCTTTTGCAAGGGGGTTGCCAACGGGTTTACCTACAGCCAACTGGTAGGGACTCAGATTAGGAACACCTGTATTAAAGATCGGGTAAAGATCTACCGAACGCGGAGAACCTTTTGCGGGTAATAACAAGGTCCCAAAAATCGCATCATCCAATGCAGTTCCTGTCAGCGTGGAACTGCCTTTTAAACTATACAAACCATCCTGCCCGTTTCCAAAGCCATATGAACCCAATGAATTCTTTTGAATACGTAAAGGTGCTAAGGCCGGGATCGCATCGCCAAACTTGTCTTTATCCATATAAAGTGCCAATTCGGGATTATAAAAATAATTACCAAACAGTTTAATAGTGGCAAGATCGTCGTATGGTGTTAATGCATTCCACAAATCTTTGTACCCAATCGGAACAACGGCTTCATTAGTTAAAGGCATACCCAATCTTGACACCTGTATCCATTTTCCATGTTCCCTTGTTAAGTCATACTCCCTCTTTGGATCAGGAAGAAGAGTGGAGAGGTATGCAGGATCTACCTCATTCAATACCCTTATCTGGTGCCTGCTTGCACTGGCCCATACACCAATAACATAATTTGGATCCAGAATATTGGTACACTGGCTTGCAGGTTTATGGTCTTTTTGAAGTGTAGAAATATCTATCTGCAAAGCAATGGTGGATACATTCAGGCATTTTAGTCCATCAACAGGCTTCGTTCCGGTGGTACGGGGCGCATCTCCAAGGTCAAATATACCTCCAAGATCAACAAAGAAAGGATCATCGGCGGTTC
This sequence comes from Ferruginibacter sp., assembly GCA_040006615.1. Taxonomy (GTDB): domain Bacteria; phylum Bacteroidota; class Bacteroidia; order Chitinophagales; family Chitinophagaceae; genus Ferruginibacter. The sequence continues at coordinate 6,219 of JBDTWP010000233.1, read as the reverse complement.
CACAAAATACCTTTTCACCGGTTTTTGAAGTGGAGATCGCTTTATTGATAAGGGTATTGTAATCCGGTGCATTCAACCCAACGGGCGTACTGATAGAACGTGGACCGATATTGGTGGGTGGCACTACTCCGTTATGCAATACAATCTGAAATGTTTTACCACCGTCCATGCTTCTTTCCATTCTATACGTTGTTTTCAGATTTTGCTGGCCCAGCCTGATATTGAAGAAAGTGGTAGGATCTTCATTTGTCTTTTTAAAAGTGAACCGATAAACAATATCATCGCCCTTGGTGCCAACGTTATTATCTATATGTATCTCATAACGGATATTTTCACCAAACGAATAATAGTTAGGCCCTCCCTGCGGAAGCTGGCCGGGTACGTAATTGGCAATTATGGTGATCTTGTTGGGATTATCCGGGCTGCGAAAGGCGTATACATCCGTGTTATCAGCCAATGGATCGTTGGCAATTAACGGAGCTTCCCTGTGTGAAGACGCAAAGGCCGGCGCTGTTATTTGTGTTGCCATTACAAACAGCATAAAAGCAGCATAAATTTTTCTTTTCATAAATGATTTTTTTAAAAAATGATGATTGAATTGGTCCCTGGCTTACTATTTAAAATAGCATTCAAGGTGTATAATTTGTTGTACAGGCATCGGGATAAAAATCGTTGACCTCCCGGTGATTTCAGAGATAGGATTAAGTTTTTTAAGTTTTGGTTTTTGGAAGCATATTGGTAAGCCCTCCCTGCAGGAAATAACTTATTTTCTAAACAATCTTTCTCAGATACGAAAAGTTTTTAAAATTGGTTTTAACTTTTCTTTATAATTTAATCAGGGGAATTAATTATCCGGATTAATTAAATTCTTTGCCAGATTATAAAGTTATTTGCCGGGTTGGAAACTAAGAAGGTTTGGTTTTTCGCGAATGGGGATTGTTTAGCGGGAGCGGTGGTTCCTGAAGGACGATTGTTTTACTGCAGGATACAAATTGTTTTTAACATATTAAACAATAATGTAAACTTAATATAATTATTTTAATTTTTTTAATTAAGTTGGGTGCATACCAAATTGTCGCGGCAACAAGTGGTTTGTGGGGACACAAACCACGGCCCAGTCTCGGTCCGTGTACCACCGACCGAAATCAGGAGCGACAATATGGGATGCACCCATTAAGTTTTATGGCGGGTGCATTCCAAATTCATCCTGCTCCGTGGGTGCAAATAAAGTAGTATACACCCCATTGGCTGGAAGTGGTTAATAAATTGCCTCCAGCTTTAGCTGGGGGAACAAATTTATTCGTTTTTGGCTTTAGCCAAACCAATCAGGAATACGTTTAAATTATATTCGGCTAAAGCCGTCGTTTATCACATTTTACATTATCTATAGGCTAAAGCCTGTGGCAATTCATTTCCGCCCTGGCCGGTTCCACGAACATCGCTCAATACCCAGGAGATACAATTTTTATTAAAAAATAGAAAATGTACCTGCAGGTCAATTTTGACATCCATTATTATGTTACAAAAAGCAGTACCTTCATTGTCATCCAGGCTAATACTAACCAGTTGAAGGTGCTTTTTAAAATCAACTTCGTTGCTGCCCTGCCATTTAAAAAGGGATTCTTTAATGCTCCAGGCCGCAGTTAATAATTTTTCATTGAAAATAGGATAAGGGAAGCGTGGTATTTCTTTTAGTAATTGTTGTTCTGCCCCTGATAAAAACTTATGTTTCACTTTATCCACTTTATCGGAAATCAGCTCCACATCAACCCCTACCCTATGATCTGTGCTTACAATTACGGCGGCATAAGAACCACAATGAGAAATGGAGAAATGACATGCTTCATTTTCTAAAAAAGGTTTCCGGGTTCCTGCTATACGGATCAGTTCGTAAGGGAAATCCGGGTATAATTCCTTTAACAAATACCTCCCGGCCAGATGTTGCAGCCTTTTATTCGGATGGGTGATCTCGCGCTGCAGGGGCACCTCGTCCAGGAAAAATGCTTCCGGCTCTGCAATATGCCAAACTCCTAATTTGGTGGAAGGGTTGATATTATGTTGATAAACCAGGGGCATGAAACGATTCCAGATTTTTGAGTGTAAATTTGCCAATAAGACAGTTAGCTAATTTGCTAATGTGCTAATGTGCTAATTTGCTAATTTGCTAATGTGCTAATGTGCTAATTTGCTAATGTGCTAATTTACGGAATAGTCAGTAAACATAAGGATCAATCAACTTATCAACTTATCAACTTATCAACTTATCAACCTATCAACATAACAACCACCATGATCCTGAGCGACACAAGAATTTTAGAAGAAATAGAGATTGGCAGTATCAAAATAGTACCATACAGCAGGGAGTGCCTTGGCAGCAATAGCTACGATGTACATTTGGGCAAATTCCTGGCCACTTATACCAATAAAGAACTGGATGCAAAATTGCACAACACCATTGAACATTTTGAAATACCCGAAGAAGGCATTGTTCTGCATCCGCAGGAATTTTATTTGGGTGTTACGGAAGAATACACGGAAACCCATGCCCACGTGCCATTCCTGGAAGGTAAATCCAGTACCGGCCGCCTTGGAATCGATATTCATGCCACGGCGGGTAAAGGGGATGTTGGATTTTGTGGTAACTGGACACTGGAAATTTCCGTAAAACAACCTGTAAGAGTATATGCAGGAATGCCGATCGGGCAGTTGATCTATTTTCCGGTAGATGGTATAATTGAAGTTAAATACAACCAGAAGAAAAGTGCCAAGTACAGCGGGCAGCACAATAAGCCTGTGGAAAGTATGATGTGGAAAAATACCTTTTAGAAGTTGATTGCCTGCAATTGCAGGTGAAGGATATTGCTAACAGTTTTCGGCAAACAGCTATTAGCTTTTTCAATAAATACCATGAAAATCAGAGAACTCCCTTCCTTTTTAATTTGCATTCTCTGGGGAGCAATGAACAATTTGGATGCAACAGCCCAGTTACAACCCCTGGTTGCGGATTCGTTCTTAAATTTTATGCAGTCAAATAAAAACAGGGCATCCATTTTTATTTCCGCCAACGACACTACTATTGCGCAGCTCAATGAGGACAAATTAATGCCACTTGCCAGTACTATGAAGATAATGGTTGCGGTAGAATTTGCTATGCAGGCGAGCGCTAAAATGTTAGATAAAGACAGCTATGTTTCCCTGAGGGAATTAGAAAAGTATTATCTGCCCGACACCGATGGGGGCGCGCACCCGGCATGGCTGGATTACGAACACGCAGAAAATAATATTAAAAAGGACAGTGTTCAATTAATTGAAGTTGCCCGTGGAATGACCATGTTTAACAGCAACGCAAATACGGAATTCCTGATGGACCTGCTGGGATTCGATAATGTAAAAAACAATCACCAGTTATTTGAGCTAAGGAATCACACGGCCATATTTCCGGTAGTATCATCGCTTTTCATATATCAGAATCCTGGTAAATTACGGGAAAATAAACTGTTGAGCGCCATCAGTAACTTATCGGAGGAAGAATATTGCAAATACGCTTTTGCTATTCACAACAAGTTAAAAAATAATGTTGATTACAAATCAGGATTTCGTCCCCAGGATCTTTCTCCAAAAATGCAAAAACTCTGGAGCGATCGTTCAACTGCATCAACGACCAAAGAATATGTACACCTGGTTAAAATATTGAACAACAGGAAGTTTTTGGATGAAAACACCTATGGAATCATTGCAGAAGTGTTGGAATTCCCCATGGAGAGCAAGACCTTCCAGGACGAATTCAGGTGGTATGGCGGACAGGGAGGAAGTACCAGCTTTGTTTTGACCCATGTAATTTATTTTACCAATAAGAATGGTGAAAAAATGGAACTGGCAATATTTTTCAACGACTTAACGGCCAGGGAAGAAAAGCAATTGGAAAGATGGCTTTATCCATTTGAAGGCCAGGTGATATTCGATAGCCAATTCAGGGAAAAACTGAAATTTTAAATTGTTTTCGATTTATAGAATTCGCCGCTGGTGTTTTGTGGCCCTGGCTAGCGGGAACACTGAATGCCGCCGTTTGCGATGGCGGAAATGCGCGCCAGCCGGCGACAATTGATAATAGTCTCAGTATTCCGGTTATAATACCCCGTATTTTCTATAATAAGCAATCATGAAGCCGGTAACCTCATCATAACTTAATACACCGGTTGGTTGTTGATTATTCTCTAAATATTTCCCATAAATCCACCGGATGACAGGTTCCACAGGGTTTCTGTGGCTCAGATTAAATTTTCGCCATTCATGGAGGTCTTTCCTTACGGGCGGGAGCAGTTGTTTTATGAACGCTTTCGCCGCTACTGAATCAGTATGGAAGAGGTTGCTGTTGGCATATAAAAAGAGTTCGAGGTAAACCGAATAATGAAAGGTCGCATCTTTTGAAGAGGCTGCGGCCAGGTATCCTACAAAATTAGCTTCATTTTCCTTTGCATAGCCCAACTGGTGAGCTATTTCGTGGCAGTTGGTATAGGGTTGTAAAAATTTAGGTATGGTAGTATTTACCTGGCCTTCGCCGGTAAATGGATTATAATATCCCTGGAAGCCAACGTAATTTCCCAGCCATCCCCATAAGGATGTTTTTATAGAGGTGGGATGATAATTCAAAAAAGAATAATGTTTATTTAACTCTTTGTACGCATCCAGCGACCGGCTGAATATTTCTTTACTGCTCATTAGAAAGGCAGGTTTTTGCAATAGCGAGTCATTACTCAGGTTAACCTTTTGGAGCAAAACATTATTCAGTGTTTTCAATTCATCTACGGAATATTCTTCGATTGACAACCCTAACTGGCTGGCTATCCCTTTGCGGTTATAGTTAATTCCCCAGAGTGCGTTAAAAATGATATAAACCAGGAGTAGTTTAATTACCAGGCGGCGAAATATCCGGAGGTATTCATTAGAAAACAGTCGTTTTTTCCACATTGCCCTTACGACCTTTATTATGGTTACAATCAACCAGAGCGAGACTGTTCCATATAAAATATCACCAAAGCTAAAAGGCAGCCATCCAAAAAGGTACCACAAAAAAATGGAAATATGTGGATAAATGCCGGTAGAATAGTATTGTTCTACCCGTATTGGATCTGACGAAAACAAGTGAATGATCACAGCAAAAACGGTCAACGTTCCAATTAAAATCCAGTATTTTTTATGCTTCATGGAGGATAGCAAATGTGAAAATGTAAAAATGTGAAAATGTTATGGGCGAAATATCATTAAAAAGTGACTGCTTTTCAGCCTTTTTCCCGCCTTTTGCCAATTCGTTCTATGTTCCTATGTGGTTGAATGTAAATATGTTTTTCAGTATTCCTGATTCATTCTTGTTGAAATAAGTTTGGTTTGTTTCAAAAAATTGATAATATGCTGACAGTTGTGTGAAACTGAGGGCCTAAAAATAACGAAAAAGCGTATGCGCTTAAATTCCGGGGCAAATTTCTATAATTATTATGTAAATTAAACCTAAAAATGCTACCTTTGCCGTCCTTTAAACCGGAGGTAATGGGAAAAAGAAGGGAATTTGAAATAGCGTTTGTGGGTTTAAAGCCCGGTATACATGAATTTACTTATGAAGTAAATGATAAGTTCTTTGCTGAAGTTGAAACGCGGGATTTCACTAATTGCAGCGCATTTATTAAACTGCATCTGGATAAAAAGACCGGGTTTATGCTCCTGAAGTTCGAAGTAGGTGGCAAATCTGATGTGGAATGTGACCGTTGTGGAAATACGCTGACAATGGATTTGTGGGACGAATTCAATATGGTGGTTAAAATGGCGGATAATCCTGATGAGATGAACCAACTGGAGGATGACCCGGACGTATTTTACATTTCAAAAACGGAAAGTCACCTTCACCTGGATGACTGGATCTATGAATTTGTAAGCCTGAGCGTTCCACTGCAAAAAATGTGTAAAGAAGAAGATATGGGTGGTCCGCAGTGTAATAAAGAAGTTTTGGACAAGTTAAATGAGATGAAGGTTAGTGAAGACGCTAAAAATGCAACTGCGCTGTGGAAAGACCTTGAGAAGTTTAAGGAGAAATAGATACCGGATGCTGGATTCCGGAACCAGTAGCCAGTATCAGGTAACAATTTAATAATATTAACAACTAAAAAATAGAAATATGCCAAATCCGAAACGACGCCATTCGCAGCAGCGCAGCGCAAAGAGAAGGAC
>JBDTWP010000232.1:0-10936 GCA_040006615.1 Ferruginibacter sp. | reverse complement strand
AAGGTAGGATCTTTGGCGCCGGTTTTGTGAAAGGCCCATTCCTGTATCAAATGTTTGTCATTGGTATACAATTCGTACATATCCCCGGGGGTAAAACCTTCATTACCATTGTATTGAATCGTATACTTATGGTAATTTTTTTCAGTAACAGGACCTGTAGCAGTATCATTATCTGCTAAAGCATATCCCATGTCCCATTGCAGGTGCAGGGGAAAGATCAACCAGTATTCATCATTGGTAAACCGGGCATTCAAATTCTTCAATTCGGTGGTGGAAGTATCCATTCTTTTGAAAAGCGTACTATCCGCTTTGTCATAGAAAATAACGGTATTTCCTGTTGGCATCCATTTCCAATGTCGTTCAATATGCGTTGAATCCTTATCAACATTAAAAGTAAATTCAACAGATTTTACCTTTGAAAATTCCTTTACTCCATTTGCATTGGCAATTTCAGATGCTATTCCTTTATCTTCCGCTTTTTGATTACAGGAAAAAATAAAGATTGAAAATAAAAAAACTCCCGCCCATATTAACTGCCTGTTCATGATGATATTTTTTTAATAATGAATAATTTAATTCTACACATTGATCAGGTGGCAAAGGCAGCCAGGCCGCTCATCATAACATCCATCAGTAATGGATCAGGTTGCTAAAAATAAGATTATTTTTCAAATCCACTACTGAATATATGCTTCTTTCAACCCTTATCAGGGAGTCAGGCAGCTAGCGCCGCGAAAAGGCCAGCCGAAATATTTCACCAGGTAGTAACACTCCAGATTCTTTCAAAAACTTCACCGCCCGGCAAAATATTAATTCCTTCCTTTTCAGTTAAAGCCTGGTTGGTGCCCACACTATCAGCAATACCACACCAGGGTTCAATGCAAACAAAGCTGGCGTCCTTTGCAGCCCAGATACCCAGGTACGGAAAGCCCGGAAAAGACAAACTAAAACCAGCCTTGTGTTTCTCTGATTTCACCTGCACTTCATCTGATTGGAGACCTTTAAATACAATTGCATCCTTATAAAACAATGACTTTGATAACTGCAATTTATCAGTATGCTCTAACATTAAAATTGGGATTGTTTCTATTAAACCATCAGCATTTATGGGCCAGCGACCGGCATTCTCCGTCTTATTAAATAGTATATAATAATCATCATAATCCAGTTCATTAACGATGGGTAATTTAAAGGCGGGATGGCCGCCTACTGAAAAATACATCTTTTCTGTTCCTTTATTTTTCACCAGGTACGTGACAGACAACCTGTTTTCTTTAATTGTATAAACGATAGAGAAGTTGAATTGAAATGGGTAAACACTCAATGTACTTTCATCATATTGTAATTCAAAAGTTAAGGACGCGGGACCCTGCTCCGTCAGTGAAAATATTTTTTCTCTTGCAAACCCGTGTCTGCCGAGTTCATAATTATTATTATCAAAAAAATACCTGTTGTCTTTCAATGTTCCTACAATAGGAAATAATACAGGCGATTTCTTACCCCAGAAATTCGCATCCCCACTCCATAAATATTCCTGGCCCCCTGTCTTATTAAAAAGACTGTTCAACTCCGCCCCTGCCGGATTAACAGCTACCCTGAGCATATCATTTTCTATGGTATACATACAAATGATTTTTAAAACTTCATGTACAATATTTTTTTACCGGTTGTGGTAAGAAAAGCTGATTTTTATCCTCTCATATCAATGCTTCAATCATTTCAAGATGCTCCAGCTTTTTTCGTTCCCTTAATATTTTAGTCGTATCTGTAAAATATTTGTGTTCCTTAAAAAATTTAATTTGAACCCGATTCCATTCATTTTCTGAAGCCACAAAGCCTCTTGATCTAAATTCTAAAAAAAGATTATTGCTGATGCTGAAAAAATCATCTCTTCCCAAATAATCAAGATCAGCATCACAAATAACTTCTTCCAGTCTGGATTGAGGTGTTTGAGGGAGCTTTGTTGCCATTATCAATCCACGTATTATGTCAAGCTCTTTGGAAGAAAGGCCATAAGCAGGCAATTCATTCATCGCCAGATTGCAGCCGGCAGTTTCATGTTCATTGTAGGTAAAAATAAACCCGCTATCGTGGTAAAGGCAAGCTACCTTTAAAAGAAAAAGATCATCCTGATTGAAGATTTTTTCGTTTAAGGCAATTCTTTCTGCCTGCATTTCTACGTCAATAGTATGGTCCGTACAATGGTACAATAAATCCTTTGCCAGATTATTATCAAGGGTCAGCAAGATCTTTGATCGTATTATTTCAAATGTTTTCTTTGTATGCATATAGAATACAATTATAACCAAAATAATTATATTATGCAATGGTTATGCAGGACCAAAAATAAAAGTTGAGCCATTTTTCCCCTGGTTATCCCGGACCAGACAGCCTGAATTTGTTTACTTTATTCACATAGCTGAATTCATTTGTAAAGCTAATTGTCTGCCCGGGAGTCAGTTAAATTTAGCCATAAAATTTTATAGAATTAGGTGAAACGTTCGCAATTAGTATATGATAGCGGCCTCGAATAAAAAGTGCTGGAAAATTTTATTATGGCGGCAGGGTAGTCCTTTCATTACTCCTGGAAAAATTCTTACCAGGTTATCCATGCAGGAGGTTTCCGGGAAAGTTAACTCAAAGAACCACCTGGTTGATAATTAAGCATTTTTTCCAGTTTCGCATAAAATTGCGATTATTATTTTAAAAATAACCAATAATGTTATATATTTCATATATAATAGTTCTCCGGTTAGAAGTATTAAAGAAATCCATACTTATAATAAATCCCAAAACGCCCGCTTGTTATTTTGCAATTGATATCCAGGCACCAGGGTAAGGTCGCCGAAATTTACACTTGCAAAATTGAAATTGGAAACGCTGTTTATTCAATCCTTAGCCATAATCCTTAACAAATTGTTTATGAGACTGCTGTCTACAATTATCAGTTCCAGGGGCATTTTATTTCTTATATTACTTTACCTTTCGTTGGGTACCACAGTAAGTGCACAACAAACAACCATACGGGAATACGTCCTGTTTGGCGGTAATGGTTTATGTCCGGCCTGCCCGGGGCAAAAGCAACCGCTGGCACCCGGCTGTGGTGTTCAGGTGGGATCTTTTTCGAAAATTTCAGGTGGTTCAGTAGGAAGCTACAGGCTTGTAAAATCAACCGGGAGCGCGACAATAAAAGCAAATATTTATTGCGGTGGTACCATACATCTGGCTAATGGAAATAAAATAACCGGTAATATTACCGCAGCGAATTCCCACGCATTACGAAGGACAATTCTTTCAACAGGTTCATACACAAGCATCGAAGGCAACATAAATGTAAATGGAAACATATTTATTGGCAGTGGCACGGTAGCCGGGAAGATTACTCATCCTCCCGGTACAACTTATACCGGCCCCCTTCCGGTCGGAGGTAATATTACCGGGGCTCCAATGCTACCCCAACTACCGCAAATGCCCTCCATCACAGACTTTCCAGCAAGCACTAATATGCCGGACATAAATTCTACCCGTAGTATTACACCGGGAACTTATGATGATATTAAGCTCCCGGGAAATAAAACGCTAACTTTTAGTGGAACCGGTGTATATGTTTTTGATAAGATTGATAACAGGGGCGGCCCTAATTTTTTTGTATTTGATTTTAAGAATAGCCCTGCAGGTACTTTTAAGATCTATGTTCACAATGATGTGGATCTTGGTAAGGTGATAGTAAGCATGATCAACGGTGGCAGTGCCTCGCGCATATTCACTGAAATACATGGAAATGGAACTTCGTCTTCAAATGGGACATGGTGTTTTAATATGGCTAATTGTTCACCTCATAGTTCGGTTACAAAATGGCAGGGAACCGTTTGGGCTCCCTATGCAGGAATAAATATCGGTTCAGGAACCGGCAATTCGATTATTACCGGCGCACTCTGGAGCGGAACACAGGTAAATGTACAGTGCGGTACAAAGATAATTTATGCCCCATATACCGAATGCATAACCCCTGATGCAAATGCAGGTCCTGATAAACCATTAGATTTTGAGCACCCGATTACACTAAACGGTTCTTCAACAACGCCGGGTGTATCATTCAACTGGCAGGCGATCAATGGGGGGTTAATAACATCTCCGGCGAATGCACAGGAGATTACTGTTTCGGTGGCAGGAACCTATATACTTACGGTTACTTCTGCTACCAATTGTACAGCAAAGGATACTGCAATTGTAACTGGTAAAACCAAAAATCTTATTGGATCAGAATTACAATCTGTTGTTCAGAATTTTAATCCTAACGACCCTCCATCTTCATTCTTTATTCTTCAGCATGACAGTATAATGATAGATGTGATTGCAAAAGAAGATAAATATGCAGCCACCTTATCACTGTTAACTTCACCTGCCTTCGGATTAGCTAATATTATCAGTAATGGGTCAAGCAATTTTATCATAACGGGACTTTTCCAGATCAGTAAACTCCCTTTGCTGAATTCCCTGGATTCGTTAGTCGTTTATTGCAGGCCCTTTTACGGAGCTTTCAATAATGGCCTCGTAGTATCCGCGGGTGATACGGCTGTGCGTTCAAATCTTGTCCGTAATGGTTATAATCTGCAAGGCGAAGGGGTAAAGGTTGGTGTTATTTCGGATAGTTATAATTCGATCCTGGCTGCTACTACTAACCCGATTACAAATACTGCAGCCCAGGATGTAGGCAACGATGATCTGCCAGGTGCCGGAAACCTCAACGGAAATATTACACCCGTTCATGTATTGAAGGATTACCTTAGAGGCTCAGATGAAGGAAGGGCGATGCTCCAGATAGTTCATGATTTGGCTCCGAAAGCGGAACTTTATTTCAGAACCGGATTCCTCAGTGCGGGCGATTTTGCCATAGGTATTGATGAGTTAAACCAGGCAGGGTGCAATATTATTGTTGATGATGTTACTTTCATTACGGAGCCTTTTCTGAAGGATGGTGTGGTTGCCAATGCGGTAGATTCAGTTACAAAAAAAGGAACAACCTATTTTTCCGCTGCGGGTAATTTTGGGAACCAATCATACGAAAATACTTTTAATCCTGTTGCTGCGCCAGCCGGATTAGCAGGATCAGCACATAATTTCGGAGAAGGTGATATTTATCAAAGTGTAACCCTCAGTCCGGGAAATTATGTAATTGTACTTCAGTGGTTAGATGACATTTATTCTTTGGGTCAAACATCATCGGGTGGCACAAAGAACGATCTTGATATTTACCTGACTCCCAATACAGACGGAACCGCACTGTTTGGATTTAACAGGAATAATACCCATGGCGATCCTATTGAAATATTACCTTTTGCTGTAACCAGTCAGGTGCAAACTAATATATTAATCACTAATAACACGCCGGGAAGCAACCCTGCCCGCTTCAAGTATGTTGTATTCAGGGGCAATATTAAATTTAATGAGTACGCTTCAGGTACATCAACCCTTGTGGGACAGGCAAATGCAGCAGGCTCTATTGCCGTGGGCGCAGCCAGCTATGCTATTGCGCCGCCATTCCCGGGACCGCTCATTGTTGAGCCTTTCTCTTCAACCGGTGGAACTTTCATTAATAATATACAAAGAAATAAACCTGAACTGATCGCTCCGGATGGCGTGAACACTACGGTTAACCTGGGAGAGGATTATGATCATAACAATTATGCTAATTTCTTTGGAACATCCGCTGCTGCCCCTCATGCTGCGGGAGTGGCTGCTCTAATTATGGAAGGGAAGAAAAAGTTTTTAAACCAGCCATTAACTTCTCCCGGCGAAATAAGAGCGCTGCTGCAAAACACCGCTAATGACATGGGTACCCCGGGATTTGATTTTACCTCAGGCTATGGTTTTATCAATGCTGATTCAGCTATGCGAACCTTTGCTAAGCCTGATCCAACCTTAGATACATTGGTATTTCCCTCCTCGGTGGTACCTGGCAAATCTTCTTTTACTTTAACGGTAAGGGGAACAAACCTGAGCTACAATTCAATAATAAATTTTAGGGGTGTACCACTTGAAACAAAAGTGCTGAATCCGGGAGAAGCAACTGCAGAAATACCTGCATTTACGGGTAATCCGGCAATTAGCGTATATACCCCACCTTTTAGCCTAAGTAACCGGGATGGGGGATCCAGCGATAGTATGTATTTCTTCAAAGGCGCTAAAAAGAAAATAATTGTAACGGCAGATATTATAACAAAGAAATTTGCCCAACAACTCCCTTCGCTTACAGCTACAGTACTGGTAGATAGCGTGCTACTGCAAAATACAGCACTGACTTTGGCGGATTTAGGCCTCGATAGCATAATTTTTACAACATTAGCAACTACCAACAGTGATATTGGTACTTATCTCATAATACCTTCCCGGATATCTGATCCATCAAATCCGGCGGACGCTGGTTTTTCAGAACTTTATGATTATAAATTTAATACCGGAAGCGTTATAATTGAAAAACTTCCGGTTACTGTAACGGCGAAAAGTTCCACTATTACCTATGGACAAAAAATTCCTGATATACAGTTTACGTATCAATTTGATGGAACCAATATCCCTGATTCAGTTGGTTTCTTAAACACTATCCAGTCTGCTCACCAAAGTCAATTGGCAAAGGATGCAGCGGGGAATGATGTATTAGGCTTAGTAAACGGGAAAGCAGTTACTATTTTAAATGGCAAAGCGGTCACGATCTTAAATGGGAAATCGGTTACTATTTTAAACGGCAAAGCGGTTACAATACTTAACGGACAGGAAGTACCTGTTGTAAATGCCCAGGCCCTCACTATTGTAAATGGAATAGTAACAGATACAAGCGGAATTGTTCTGACTGCTGCGCAGGTTGAGAACCTTAGTTTTTTGACAACTATACCATCCCTGCAAAATGCCCGTGAGCTCACAAATCAAACATTTATCAATGGTAGTTATATTACCGGAACTACCCGCGTCGTAGATATTACACAGGAATCTATTTTGTCTTTCAATGAAAATGCAGCCCAGACTTATATGCTGAGTTCGGTATCAGATGTAGATGCGAAGGGATTGGTAGACAACGAGTCATTCGTAAATGGCAAGGCCGTAACGATATTAAATGGCAAGGCGGTAACTATTTTAAATGGTAAGGCCGTAACCATTCTGAATGGCAAGGCGGTAACCATTTTAAATGGTAAGGCGGTAACCATATTAAATGGCGATACGATACCAATTGTTAGCAGCCAGAACAAGACAGCGGTGATAGTAGATTCAAGTGAAATAGGGGTGGAACCTCCAAGCCAGTTAAAGTCAATAAATATGATAACAGGCCTTGATGCAGGTGATCAGTTTATTATTCCCGGCTCCTTAGTTAATCCTAATTTACAGATAACTCATAAGGCAGGAGTGGTTAATATTCTTCCTGCCCCGGTTATTATAACGCCAACGGCCGGCCTGCATAAAGTATACGGGACAGAAGATCCGGCATTTACATTCACTAATAATGCAGGTTTATCTGCTAATGACTTTAAGGGCGCTCCCGGTCGGCTAAGTGGCAGCGATGTAGGTGACTATGAATTTACAATTGGTAATCTTTCCGCTGGTGCAAATTATATTTTAACTATTTCCACTGCAGCCCCGGTGTCAACCTTTGCTATCACTCCAAAATCAGTGACGATTACGCCAACGCCCGGACAAACTAAAATATATGGAAATCCTGATCCGGTCTTCACATTTACGAATAATGCCGGTTTAACCGCAAATAGTTTTACCGGTGCCCTTGGTCGGGTAAGCGGTAGTAATGCGGGTAAATACGCCTTTACGATTGGTAATCTTTCCGCTGGTAATAACTATAGTTTAACTCTTGCATGTACAAGCACATTTACTATTTCCAAAGCTCCTTTGCAGGTAGATGCAGATGATAAAGTGATCTTCAAATATGACGCATTACCCTGTTTTACTTCAACCATTACCGGATTAAAAAACGGGGATAATCCAACAGTCTCTTACACGTTAAGTCCCGCCTGTACGGGAAATGCAGGAGTATATACAATCATACCGATGCTTAAGTATTTTGCAAATTTACCAAACTATAGGATTAGTTATTCTCCGGGAAAATTATACGTAAATCCAAAGGGGCAGGGTGCTAAAAAATTAACTCCTTACCTTGATTGTGTTGAAGAGCTATCTGCCGGAAGGTATATTGCGCACTTTTATTGCATAAACGATAATGCCACCCCTGTATATGTTATTGCAGGAATTGATAACAGTCTTTCCTCTGCGGGTTCATTTGATAATTCAACGCAACCATTCATTTTCATGCCCGGAACCACCAGGTATAATGTACCTTTTGATGGCAATACGTTAAAATGGGAATTAAGAACATACGAATGCTACGCTAAAACAATAACCTCTGCTTCCGCCTGTGCTACATCTGCCCGGTGCAATCTTTATACTTCAGCAAGGTCAGTTAGCCCAAATATGACAGTGGCAATTGTAAAGGATCCTGTGAAAACTTCTGTGACGGCACTCATTCCAGGTAACAATATAAATGTATATCCTAACCCTGCAAAGGACCGGGCTGCTATTTATCTTACAAATGGAGAGATAAATGTAAAAGGTTTATCATTATTTGATGCCCGGGGAAGATTATTGCCGCTAAAGATTATAGGACAAGCCTCTAAAAATACGATTGAAATTGATCTGTCCCAGGTAATTAGCGGTATGTATTTTATCCGGGTGAAGGCAGAAGATGGATACAAAACCATTTGTATTGTAAAAGAATAAACATAAAGGGAAAAAACTAACTTTGAAAATAAATATCAATGATCATTTTAAAAGAATAGTATGGCGTTAAATGTGTTGAAATGAACTATAAGAAAATAATTTCATGCCTGGCCCTATTATTTATTTCCTGGAAAGGTTTTACGCAATCTGGTGCAGAAAATAAACGGGTTGGAGCAGACAGCAATTTGGTAAACAGTTTATTACTGAGAAGCACCAGATTTTTAACAGATTCCCCTGTGAAGGCCTTCGACCTGGCCACAGAGGCAAAAATACTTGCAGAAAATATACATTTCGCCAAAGGAGAGGCTTATGCGCTGAAGAATATCGGCACAAGTTATTATTACCAGGGAAAATATTTGGAAGCAATTGAAAAGTTAAACCACTCATTAAAAATTTTTAAGGAAATAAAAAATAATATTGGCATCTCCAATATGTACAATAATATTGGCGTTGTTTATTACGACCAGGGGGATGATGTAAAGGCCCTCGAAAACTATCTCCAATCCTTACAATTCGCTGAACTTGCCAATGATAAGCTCAGGATGCTTACAGCCCTTAACAATGTGGGTGGAGTATACCTCAATAAACTTCCTACCCATGATAAAGCACTTCAATATTATTTACTGGCTTTACCCATTTGTGAAGAATTAGGTAAACAACAGGAATTAGGTGCTATTTCCGTAAATATCGGTACTATTTATTTTGACAAGAAGGAGGATTCGACAGCCATGGTTTATTTCAATAATGCGTTAAAGGCTTATGGCAATAATGAGGGTAGCCTGAATGCATATAATGCCATAGGCCAACTTTATAACAGTGAAGATAAATTTGACCTGGCATTACAAAACCATAACCAGGCTTTAGCCCTTGCTAAAAAATTAAATATCAAAATTTCAATCGTTAAATCCCTGATGGGATTAGGCGATGTTTTTGTAAAAAAAAGTGATAATAAAAATGCGCTTGGTTTTTATAAAAAAGCAGAGACACTTGCTTTGGAAATAAGTGCAAGACAGGAATTGAAAGATCTTTACGAGAAAATGTCCAGGTCTTATGCAGAATCTGCTGACTTTAATAGTGCATTCAAATACCAATCCCTTTTTTCAAATATTAAGGACACAATCTATAATATTGATAATGATAAGAAATTAGCCAGTCTACAATTCGACTTTGACCTTCAGAAGAAGCAAGGTGAAATTAATCTTCTTACTAAAGATAATGCATTGAGTGAATTACAAATAAAAAGGCAAAAATTGGCAAGGAATGCTTTTGCAGGGGGATTGGTATTGGTATTGCTGATAGCCGTTCTGATTTTTAAAAACTACCGTGCAAAAGTTAAAACAAACAGGATCCTTGATCAACAGAAGGCCAGGATCGAAGAATTATTATTAAATATTCTTCCATCCGAAGTTGCAAAAGAATTGGAGGTAAAGGGTCAGGCAACTCCAAGAAATTATGAATCAGTGTCGGTGATGTTTACTGATTTTAAAAACTTCACCATTCACGCTGATAAACTATCTCCGCAGGAGTTGGTCGAAGAACTCAATACCTGTTTTATAGCTTTTGATAATATCATAGAGAAGTACCACCTGGAAAAAATTAAAACCATCGGAGATTCCTACATGTGTGCCGGTGGTATTCCCACTCCTGATAAACAGCAGGCCTATAATATTGTAAGAGCCAGTTTAGATATCCAGAATTATATAGTGCTTAACAATAAAAGGAGGATGGCAGAAGGTTTGGATCCATGGTACCTGCGAATAGGCATACATGTGGGGCCGGTAGTAGCAGGCGTAGTTGGAAAGAAAAAATATGCATACGACATATGGGGAAGCACCGTTAATATTGCCAGCCGCATGGAAAGCAATGGAGAACCGGGCCAGGTAAATATTTCCGCTTCCACCTATGAATTGGTAAAAAATGAATTCGCCTGCAGTTACCGCGGAAAAATAAATGCGAAGAATGTAGGAGAAATTGATATGTATTTCGTGGAAAGGGAGAACGGGTTTTCCATGGTTAATTTGCCTGAAAACAATTCTGTCAATGAAGTAGGATAACACCTCCTGCAAATCATATAAGAAAAAAAAGAAAATGAAGCCTAACCTGTTATCAGCTTAGGTTTGCGAATGTTATACCTAATGCTATAAATTTAATTGATAAT
>JBDTWP010000231.1:0-10957 GCA_040006615.1 Ferruginibacter sp. | reverse complement strand
CTAAAATTAGAATCGGCGATAATGAATATTCATAGCCTTACCGATCAGGAAG
The DNA here is from genome assembly GCA_040006615.1 of Ferruginibacter sp. Classification (GTDB taxonomy): domain Bacteria; phylum Bacteroidota; class Bacteroidia; order Chitinophagales; family Chitinophagaceae; genus Ferruginibacter. The sequence goes on along the minus strand of JBDTWP010000231.1, from coordinate 10,905 downwards.
AGATGTACCCAGGCTTTATTCGGTAATGCCTGGTCCGTAATGGAAGTTGATCTATCCCGGAATCATTATCTGCCGCCCGCTATATGATTTAAAAGTAATACCATTTTTTTATACATGCAAAATAATTATCAACCCAGGCCATTTTTATACTTCTATGTCCGCCTTTTACAAAAAATAAACCCCACGCGTGAGCGTGGGGCATTTTGGATTACTTGAGTTTCCTTTCGCCCGAATTACCAGGAATTAGGTTCTGAGGGTTTCTGTCTCAGATTTCTCCTTGCAAACTCCCCTAAACAAGTAATCTTACACATTTTTTGCTTAAAACATTATGCCAGATTTTTTTACACCATCATGAATAAAATAACTGAGAAAATGTTTTCACAATTGTAAATGACTGTGAAATAAATTCCACGAAAACCATTTTCTAAAGAGACAATTTCTGAATTGTGGCTGCCCGCACCGGCTGCCGAAATTTTCAGCCTTTTTATTCGCAGCCTTGATTTTTTTTGTTTCTTTTTTTTATCAGGAAAAAAAAGAAAATGAAGCCTAACCTATTATCAGCTTAGGTTTGCAAATGTTATATCTAATGCTATAAGTAGTTTTTTGTTAAGTTTAAATTGGTGCACAATATATTCTATAATCCGGATATAGGAGTCGAATTACAGGTTAATGCAGCCCTGGTAGATGATTCGCTAAATTTGTGCATAAAATTCGTCCCCGCAAGGAGTCACCTAATACTTAACATCTCCGTAGTATATTTTTTGGGTCGGTAAAACTTTGGATTGCACAATACTGAAAATTGTGTAAATTATTCCACAATTCAAGCTGGTAATTTAGAAAATTGTACGTTTAAAACTGGTCCATTTAACGTGTACGTACCCCTGGGGATAATGGCATAAATTATGTTAAAAAAAAGCTATATGTTTTGTGCCAGGGGGATGGACCTGTTTTTTAAAACGTATAAATTTTTGATTTCTTTTTTTATCTTTATATATATTTTTTATCTTATTTTGAAATACCTAAATTTTATCCAATGGCCAATAGTAAACCTAAAAAGCCTGGTTCATTTAACGGTAATCCCTCCGGTGAATTAAATGAGGTTTCTCTATCAGGCAATAGACCCCCCACTAATTTCCGCAAAAAACCCATTCCTCCTGACCAGCCAGCAGGCTACCGGATACTATATGATGAACTTGACACCAGGGATCTCCTCCAGGTATTGGTGGAAGTTAAGAATGGAAATTTTAATGTACGGATGCCCATCGACCAGCTGGGAATAAGCGGAAAAATATGTGATACCTTAAATGAGATCATTTCATTCAATGAAAAAATGATGATGGAGTTTACCAGGGCTGGTAATACTATCGGCAAGCAGGGAAAGCTCACCCAGCGAATTGAAGTCCCGGGAGGCAGAGGTTCCTGGAGCACGGGAGTTGATTCACTCAATAACCTGATTTCCGACCTGGTACATCCCACTATTGAAATCGCACACGTTATCAGTTCCGTTGCTAAGTGAAATCTTTCGCAGGAAATGCCTCTGGAGATTGGTGGCCATACGTTACAGGGAGAATTTTCAAGAATTGCCAAGGAAGTAAATGATATGGTAAAACAACTGAACCTTTTTTCAATGGAGGTAACGCGCGTAGCGCGTGAAGTAGGCTCAGAAGGAAAATTAGGTGGCCAGGCAAAAGTAAAAGGTGTAGGAGGAGTGTGGAAGGATTTGACAGATTCTGTAAATCAGATGGGCAGTAACCTGACGGCCCAGGTGAGAAATATTGCAGAGGTAACAACGGCTGTTGCAAAAGGTGACCTTTCAAAAAAAATAACAGTGGATGTAAAAGGAGAGATCCTTGAATTAAAAAACACCATCAATACCATGGTGGACCAATTGAATTCATTCTCCTCAGAAGTAACCCGGGTGGCATTGGAAGTAGGTACTGAAGGAAAGTTGGGCGGACAGGCACAGGTGAAAGGTGTTGCTGGCACATGGAAAGATCTTACTGACTCTGTAAATCAGATGGCAAGTAACCTCACCGGCCAGGTAAGAAATATTGCGGAAGTAACCACGGCATTTGCCAAGGGAGATTTATCACGCCAGATTACTGTAGATGTTAAAGGCGAAATTCTTGAATTAAAAAATACAATCAACACCATGGTTGATCAGCTGAATTCATTTTCAGGTGAAGTAACCCGCGTTGCCCGTGAAGTTGGTTCAGAAGGCAAATTAGGTGGACAGGCAAAAGTAAAGGGTGTGGGTGGTGTGTGGAAAGATCTTACCGATAGTGTAAACCAGATGGCAAGCAACCTCACCGGCCAGGTACGCAATATCGCCGAAGTAACAACAGCCGTGGCAAAAGGCGACCTGTCAAGAAAGATTACCGTAGATGTAAAAGGAGAAATACTGGAGCTAAAAAATACAATCAATACAATGGTGGACCAGTTAAACTCATTTTCTTCAGAGGTAACCCGGGTGGCTTTGGAAGTTGGTACTGAAGGAAAACTGGGCGGACAGGCACAGGTGAAGGGTGTTGCTGGAACCTGGAAAGATCTTACAGACAGTGTGAACGGAATGGCCAGTAGCTTAACCGGCCAGGTTCGTAATATAGCTGAAGTAACAACGGCTGTTGCTAAAGGTGACCTTTCCCGGAAGATCACCGTAGATGTAAAGGGAGAAATTCTTGAATTAAAAAATACCATCAATACGATGGTGGACCAGTTGAATTCTTTTGGTTCGGAAGTAACCCGTGTGGCAAGAGAGGTTGGATCGGAAGGAAGACTGGGCGGCCAGGCCGACGTACCCGGTGTTGGCGGCACCTGGAAAGATCTGACAGATTCTGTAAATATTATGGCGGGAAACCTTACTTCGCAGGTTAGAAATATTGCCGAGGTAACAACTGCGGTTGCAACCGGTGACCTTTCAAGGAAGATTGATGTGGACGTAAAAGGTGAGATACTTGAATTAAAAAATACCATCAATACAATGGTGGACCAATTAAGAGGGTTTGCATCTGAAGTAACCCGTGTGGCAAGAGAAGTGGGATCTGAAGGTAAACTGGGCGGGCAGGCAACCGTGGAAGGCGTAGGTGGTGTATGGAAAGACCTTACTGATTCGGTTAACGGAATGGCTTCTAACCTTACCGGGCAGGTGCGTAATATCGCAGAAGTAACAACGGCTGTGGCAAAAGGCGATTTGTCCAGGAAAATTACCGTGGATGTTAAAGGTGAGATCCTGGAACTGAAAAATACCATTAATACGATGGTAGACCAGCTCAATTCATTTGGTTCCGAAGTAACCCGTGTGGCTCGTGAAGTTGGTTCAGAAGGCAAGTTGGGTGGCCAGGCAGATGTGCCGGGAGTTGCCGGTACCTGGAAAGACCTGACCGACAGCGTAAATAAAATGGCGAGTAACCTTACCTCCCAGGTAAGGAATATTGCAGAAGTAACCACTGCGGTTGCCAATGGTGACTTATCAAGGAAGATCGGCGTTGATGTAAAAGGTGAAATACTTGAACTGAAGAATACCATCAACACTATGGTGGACCAGTTACGGGGATTTGCATCAGAGGTAACTCGTGTGGCAAGGGAAGTGGGTACTGAAGGAAAACTTGGAGGACAGGCTAATGTTCCGGGTGTGGCAGGAACATGGAAAGACCTGACCGATTCTGTGAACCAGATGGCAGGCAACCTTACAGCGCAGGTACGCAATATTGCAGAAGTGGCGATTGCGGTAGCGAATGGCGATATGTCCAAAAAAATCACGGTGGATGTTCGTGGAGAGATACTACAGTTGAAAGAAACACTCAATACCATGGTGGACCAGTTGCGCGCCTTTGCTTCTGAAGTAACCCGGGTGGCACGAGAAGTTGGAACTGATGGGAAACTGGGCGGCCAGGCATTCGTACCGGGTGTTGCCGGTACATGGAAAGACCTGACTGATTCCGTAAATCAAATGACCGGTAACCTTACCGCACAGGTGCGCAATATCGCTGAAGTAACCAAGGCCGTTGCAAGTGGTGATCTGTCAAAGACAGTAGCAATTGATGTAAAGGGTGAGATCCTGGATCTGAAAAATACGATCAATACCATGGTCGAACAATTGAATTCATTTGCATTTGAAGTAACCCGGGTGGCTCGTGAAGTGGGTACCGAAGGTAAACTGGGCGGCCAGGCAGAAGTAAGAGGCGTTGGGGGTACCTGGAAAGATCTTACGGACAGCGTAAACATGATGGCATCCAACCTCACCAACCAGGTGCGTGGTATTGCAAAGGTGGTGACGGCAGTGGCTACCGGCAATCTGAAACAAAAGTTAACCATCGTATCCCGGGGTGAAGTGGCACGATTAATTGATACCATTAATGAAATGATTGATACCCTTGCCTTGTTTGCCGACCAGGTAACTACGGTGGCCCGCGAGGTGGGTGTCGATGGAAGGTTGGGTGGACAGGCATCCGTACCCGGCGCGTCCGGCATCTGGAAAAACCTTACTGAAAATGTGAACCAGCTGGCTCAAAACCTTACTACCCAGGTAAGGTCTATTTCTGAAGTCGCTTCGGCCGTAACAAAGGGTGACCTTACCCGCACGATCAGGGTGGAAGCAAAAGGTGAAGTGGAAGCTTTGAAAGACACAATCAACCAGATGATCGCTAACCTTAAAGAGACCACACTGCGAAACCAGGAACAGGACTGGCTCAAATCAAACCTTGCAAAGTTTACCCAAATGCTGCAGGGACAAAAAGACCTGAAGACGGTAACCCAACTTATCCTTTCCGAACTGGCGCAGGTAGTTACTGCCCATTATGGCGCCTTCTATATATTGAAACAATATGAAGAAACCCAGGTGGTAAAACTGAGTCTATTCTCTGCGTATGGATACAAATCAGAAAAGAATATCCCCACAGAGTTTGCCATTGGTGAGGGACTGGTGGGGCAGGTGGCCTTTGAAAAAGAAAGGATTATCCTCTCCAATGTACCCGGTAATTATATAAAGATCAGTTCAAGTCTGGGAAGGTCAAAACCTACCCACCTGATCATTCTGCCCGTATTATTTGAAAATAAGGTAAAAGCAGTCATTGAACTGGCTTCTTTGGATACATTCAGTGAAACACATATCGACTTCCTGGAACAACTTACCGAAAGTATCGGTATTGTGATCAACACGATTCAAGCAAATTCCCGTACAGAGGAGTTGCTTGCTCAATCACAATCCCTTGCAGGTGAGTTAAAAATTCAACAGGAAGAATTAAGCAGAACCAATGATGAATTGCAGGATAAAGCACTTTTACTTGTTAAACAAAAAAATGAAGTGGAAGATAAAAACAGGGAAGTGGAAGAAGCAAGAAAATCGCTGGAAGAAAAAGCGGAACAGCTTACCCTTACTTCCAAATACAAATCAGAGTTCCTGGCAAACATGTCACATGAATTAAGGACACCATTGAACAGCCTTTTGATCCTTGCCCAACAATTATATGAAAACGCGGAAGGCAACCTCAACGATAAACAAATCCGCTATGCAAAAACAATTCACTCATGCGGTGACGATCTTATCCAGCTCATCAATGATATCCTCGATCTTTCCAAAATTGAATCAGGCTTTATAACCGCCAACATTTCACCTGTTCGTTTTGCAGAGATCGGAGCATTCGCTGAAACTACTTTCAAACCAATTTCAGAAGCGAGACATTTGCGGTTTACCATCGAAACCGATGTTAATCTTCCCTCCTCAATGGAAACTGACCTGCAGCGGTTAAACCAAATCCTTAAAAACCTGTTATCCAACTCATTCAAGTTTACGGAAAAAGGTGAGGTCAAATTGAAGATTTATGAAGCCCATCGTAGCTGGAAACCAGGTAATAGTAATTTAGATAATGCAAAAAAGGTAGTAGCATTTGCAATCACCGATACCGGTATTGGTATTCCACAGGAAAAACAAAATATCATATTCGAAGCATTTCAGCAGGCGGAAGGATCTACCAGCCGCAAATATGGAGGAACCGGGCTGGGGTTATCGATAAGCCGTGGCCTTGCCGAATTGCTGGGTGGCACCATTGAGTTGGAAAGCAACCCCTCCCAGGGTAGTACTTTTACTTTGTTCCTTCCAATGGTGGACAGCTTATCACTCGTGGTAGCTAAAGCCAATATCGATAACATGGATGCTTATCCGCCATTTCAACCCGGGCCGGATGCCATGAAAATTGATGGGTTGTTACAATCTATACATGCTACGAACGAAGCAGGAGAGTCCAGGAACCTCGGCATGGTAAGTGAGATGATCAATGAAACGGGTGATGACCGGGCCAATATACTGGCCACTGATAATGTAATACTAATTGTGGAAGATGACCTCCGATTCGGAAAGATCATCATCGAAAAAGCACGCGAAAATAACCTGAAAGCGATTGTAGCCGTTAGTTATATTGAGGTATTTGATTTTATCACTCGTTTTACACCGGTAGCTATCACGCTCGATGTTAAACTGCCCGATACCAGTGGATGGAAAGTGCTTGATCTTTTGAGAAATGATCTCAATTACCGCCATATTCCAATTCACCTTATCTCGGGAGAAGAAAACAGTAACCTGGCTTTAAAACGGGGTGCACGCAGTTTCCTCTTAAAGCCTCTTGACAATGAGTCGCTCATTGGACTCTTCGACGACATCGTTTCATTCCATAAAAAAGAACAAAAAAGAATTCTGGTAGTGGAAGATAACGTACTCGAATCTTCGCAAATAGGTAAAATGCTGGAAAGTGAAATTATGAAAGTGGACGTAGCCGCAACAGGTAAAAAAGCCATTCAGCAACTTGCAACCTGCGACTACGATTGCATCATCCTGGATTATACCTTACCCGATGTAACAGGTACCGATCTTGTTAATAACGTGGCCCGGCTCAAGAAAAAACTGACTCCTGTAATTGTGTACTCGGCAAAGGATTTTGATAAGAACGAATTGGATGTACTAAACAGGACATCCAATACAGTTTTGTTAAAGGGGGTAAACACACTGGAACACCTGCTGGAGGAAACAGTATTGCAGCTGCATATAAATCATAAGAACTTAACGCCGGATAAGCAAAAGGTTATTGAGAATATCCGGATGAAAGAGGATATATTAACGGGGAAAAACATACTTGTGGTTGATGACGATGTGCGTAATTTATTCGCGCTCACCACCGTGTTTGAACGCTATAATATGAATGTCATTACCGCTGAAAGCGGTAATGAGGCAATCCAGCTTATTAATGACGAAAAAATAAAGACGGATATGGTATTGATGGATATAATGATGCCGGAAATGGATGGATATGAAACAACTCAAAAAATAAGACGGGAACATAAAAACAGTTCACTACCCATCATTGCGGTAACGGCAAAGGCAATGAAAGGCGACCGCCAGAAATGTATTGAATCCGGTGCGTCGGATTATATTACCAAGCCATTAAAAATAGACCAGTTGCTTTCCTTAATGCGGGTCTGGTTTTATAAGTGACTTAGCCGGTGCATAATCTGTCGCACAACTAAAATAAGTTCATTGTGTCAACACAATTTCAAAATTGCCCATTGCCCATTGCCTATTGCCCATTACCCATTGCCCATTGCCCATTCACCCCTCAACTATAGATAAATGAATCAAAAAATTCTTTTGGTAGATGACCGGGAAGATAACCTGTTTTCCATGGAGACCATATTGGAAGCGGGAGGCTACCAATTCGTTAAAGCCAATTCAGGACGCCAGGCACTGAAAATATTACTGGTGGAATTTGATTTTGCACTTATTTTAATGGATGTAAAAATGCCAAACCTTAATGGATTTGAAACCGCCACATTGATCTATGAAAGAGAAAAATTAAGGCATATCCCAATTATTTTTATCACTGCCAATACCTATGGTGAAGAAAATATTTTTAAAGGTTTCCGGACCGGAGCGGTAGACTATATCTATAAGCCTGTAAACCCCGGGCTATTAAGGGCTAAAGTGGCTGTTTTTATTGATTTGTACAAAAAGAACCATCAACTGCTTTTACAGGAAAAAAGATTGAATGCGATCAACAAAAGTCTCCAGAATGAGATCAATGAACACAAGGCATCTGAAGAGGAAATTATTGAGCTCAACAGGCAATTATTAAATACAATAGATGGATTGGAAAAAGCCAATAAGGAACTTGACAGGTTTGCGTTTATGGCCTCTCACGATTTGCAGGAGCCGTTACGAAAGATACGCACGTTCAGCGACAGGCTATTTGTCAAGTATAAAGATCAGATGGATAGTGACGCAATATTAAACATAACCCGCATTCAAAACGCCGCCACAAGAATGCAGGAATTGATAAAGGATATTTTGACCTTTTCAAAATTATCAGTTCAAAACGATTCCTTTGTAAAAGCCGACCTGAAGGTGCTGGTGCAGGAAGTATTGGAAGACCTCCAACTTACTTTGTTGGAAAAAAGAGCGCGTATTGAACTGGGTTCCCTTCCAACTTTATATGTAAACCCGGGTTTAATAAAACCACTCTTTTTCAATCTGATAACCAATGCCCTCAAATATTCCAGGAAAAACGAGCCGCCTTTAATAAAAATATACCCGGGAAACGAAGCCCAGGATAAAGAATACCTGCATACAAATTCATCAAAAAAATATTGCAGGATTTATATAAAAGACAATGGGATCGGCTTTGACCAGCAGTACGCCGAACAAATATTTGAAATGTTTCAACGGCTTCATTCACCTGCAGAGTATGGTGGCACCGGGATCGGACTCGCACTTTGCAAGCAGATTGTAGAAAAACACCATGCCCTCTATTGCCAATGCAACCGTTTCTACTGCCGTATCCCATAAAGATACAGGTATGCCTATTGAAGCGTCAAATAACTTACCTGGTTTGGACTTGGCCTGACGCACTTTGTCGGCCAGAGATTTTTGTTCATGTATTACAGGCTCTTGGATAAGTTTACCATCTTTAATTTTAATAAGATTATCCCTTGTAGTGAAATCTGTTTTTGTATCACCTATAGCATTAAGCATTGCGGTAATTTTAGCTTTGCTATTAGATGCTAAGTACCCTTTGAAATTTCCTGAATCCCAATATTGTTCTACATATTTAAACCGACTTGCAAGTGCTTCCTGCAATCTTTCTTCAGAAGCCTGATGGCCTCTCATTCCCACAAGCACTTCTTCTTTTTTTACAGTTATATCTTCCGATGTATAGTACTTTGATTTAAAGTCAGCGTCTTTTTTATTTTCATTTGCAATCCATTTAGAACTATCTTCATTTACTTTTTCTTCCGCTATAAATACTCCATCATCTTTTATGTAATGGTCAGCAACTTCATTTATAAAATCTATCCTGTCAGGAGATATAAATTGAAACATCATGCTTTCATGAACCACATCAGCTTTTTCTTTTGGAATAAATCTTTTTACACCACCTACATCTTCCCTAAATGCTCCCTTTTCCCACACAGCCCCATCTACAGGTGTCGCATTATGCGAAGCACCCATAGCATCATTCATATCTAAATTAATTGATTTTATTTTAGGGTTTAATGATGTAATGGTTTTACCAAAATCACCCTGACTGCCGCCTAAGTCAATAACAAGCCCCCCATCTTTATAGACGTTAGAAATAGCCTCTATTTTTTTAAGCTGAACATCCCTGAATGCAGGGATACTTGTTTCGATGTGATTAGAAAATCCTGCTATAAACTTACTCCATATAGAATGGATTTTTTTTATAGATTTAGTAAAAGGAATGAGTGGTTCCCATGTTTTTTTTGGCTGCTTTGCGCCATTAACTACGTTGGAGAAGAAATCCTGTGTAGTTAATGAATTATTTACATGGGGTTGTAGTAAACCGCTTCCGCTTGCTCTCTGCTTACCTTCCTGATTCGCATTATCTCCCGAATGGTCTTTTCGTTCCTTTCCTGCTCCTGCTGATTGGTTAGCCCAACGACTTTGGCTCCTGATAAGGGCTGATTGGTAAAGGCTACGAAGGATTGACCCACCTTTTCGTTGCTCGGCTTGGAGTTCAGCGTTTTTAAGAATGGCAGTTCTCTTTTCGGGGTCAACATATCGGCTTTCTGCTGCGAAGTGTTTTGTTTCATGTGTTATACTTTTTTTATCAAGGCTTGCAGCAAAGATATGAATTTTATTATTAAAATCAGGCTCTGGGAAATCGTGTATATATAATAAGGAAATAGTTTTACTTTTTTCATTAAGGGTAAAATTATCCAAACCAGCTTCTTTTAAAGCAGCCATCGCCCCTGTAACATCGCTTACTTTTATTTGTATTTCGGTTGCATTTTCCGAAGGGCTTCCATGCTCAACGTACCTCGCAGCTATAGTGGCTTCCTGTATTTCATGCGTCATTGCGCCAATAACGGCTGCGAACTGCTCTACTTTATCAATGTTATAGCTATTGATATGGATTATATTTGAAACCTCTGTTATCTTGGTTCCTTCACTATTTAAAAAACCTCCTATAGTATCCGATATATGGGTAATCTTAATGCCCATTTTTTCAGCTACATCATGAATCATTTCATGGTGCGCTTTATACGATTTTGTTGCTCGTATTGCTGCTGCATCGGATAATTTATTTATTGACCTATCATAAAATGGTGCAACTAAAACAGTAGTACCTTTGGCTACATTATCGAAATGGTCACGTATCTTACTTTCATTAAACTTTCCCCAAACTTCCTTCCAATTATCTTTAATATATTTTACAGCTTTTGAAACAGCCTCTTTTATAGATACAGCATTTTCTACATCCTTTGCTATTCCTTCTAATAAACGATTATATATAAAAACAGGTATGCCTAATGTAGCATCAAAGGTTTTATCATTGCCTACTTTCGCTTGTCTTATTTTATCTGCAAGGCTTTTTCTTTTTTCTACAGGAATGGAAGTTT
>JBDTWP010000230.1:0-11002 GCA_040006615.1 Ferruginibacter sp. | reverse complement strand
ACAAATAACAGGGCTCTTTTCATGGTTAATATATTTTTTTAATTAATTTTTTAAATTTTCTAATTCTTTATTCTCTGGTGCTGAAGTTACGGGTGTTTTCCATACTTCACCCTTAATGGTAATCTGTTTCGTTTGTGTTCCGTTGTACGTGATTGTTATTTGTTTATTAAATGGGCCTTCACTGGCAGCATTGTATCCTACAGTAATATTGGTTTTTTCACCTGGTGCCTGTACCTTTTCCCTATCCCATTCCGGGGTTGTACACCCGCAACTCGCCTGCACATTTGCGATATGTAAAGAATCCTTTCCATCGTTAGTCACTTCAAAGATATGGGTTACAGGTTTTCCTTGTGGAATTTTTCCAAAATTAAACTCGGTTTCTTTAAGAACCAATACATCTTCCGTAATACTTGCGGCAGGTTTAGGAGTTTCATGGCCGGCAAACCGGGGACTGGATGACGCCGGCGTATTTTGCGCGCTAACTGTAAGTGTGTATATGCTAATGGATAAAAGGGTAAAAAATCTTTTCATAATCCTGGGTATTTTTCAATAATCCCTCCAAAGATAGTAAAACGAATAAAACAAGGAGAAAATTGTTATTTGCTTATCTTTTTTTTAACAATCATCACAAGTAATAATTTACATTTGTTAAATGGATATAGTAAATACCAATGATGCTGCATTGCAGGAGAAATTGAGTTTTGAGCACTTTCGCAAGGAAGTACTGAAAGACTATGGCGTGGCCTGCGAAAGCAGGGAAACAAGCCTGCTGGGGCGAAAGGAGGTATTGACGGGTAAGGCAAAATTTGGCATTTTTGGAGATGGAAAGGAAGTTGCGCAGGTGGCAGCCGCCAAATTTTTTAAGCCGGGCGATTTTAGGGCCGGTTATTACCGCGACCAGACTTTTATGTTTGCCGCCGGTCTGGCGAATGTAGAACAATATTTTGCCCAGCTATTTTCCGATCCGGACATCAACCATGATCCTTTTAGTGCCGGTCGCCAGATGAACGCACATTTTGCTACCAGGATCGTTGATGAAAAAGGTGATTGGCTTGATTTGGCAAACAGAAAGAATAGTAGTAGCGATATGGCTCCCACCGCGGGGCAAATGCCGAGAGCCCTTGGTTTGGCACTGGCATCAAAGCTTTTTAGAAACGCACCGGTTTTCAGACGACATAAAGATTTAAGCGAAAATGGAAATGAAGTCTGCTTTTGCACCATCGGAGATGCTTCCACTTCAGAAGGACATTTTTGGGAAACTGTGAATGCAGCAGGAGTTATGCAGGTTCCCCTGGCAATTTTTGTATGGGACGACGGGTATGGAATTTCAGTACCCAAAAACCTTCAAACTACCAAAGGCTCCATTTCTGCGGCATTAAGAGGGATGCAAAAGAATGATGATACAAACGGAATTGATATTTATAAACTGAAGGGATGGGATTATGCGGGAATGTGCGAGGTATTTGAACCGGCAATTCAGAAGATCAGGGATACCCATACACCCGCGATTTTTCATATAGAAGAGATTACACAACCACAGGGGCATTCTACTTCGGGGAGTCATGAAAGGTATAAAAAGCCGGAACGGCTTTCCTGGGAAAGAGAATGGGATTGTATAAGACAAATGAAGGAATGGATAATGGCAAATGCTTTGGCTGAAGAAGGGGAACTGCATGATATTGAAATGAAAGCCAAACTGCTGATAAAGGAAGGCAAACAAAAAGCCTGGGATAATTACATCGCCCCGATAAAGGCACAGGTGAGTAATGGTGTCGCATTGATGCAGCAATTGGCTGAGACGATGACTTTTGACAATGCAACAACATTACGGGAAATGGCGGATGAATTACTATCCAACAAAGAACCCATGCGCAGGGAATTAATGAAATCACTGGCTGCAGCTTTGGATATTGCCGGCGACGATGCCGCTTCCGCCGGGTTACGCAAATATTACCAGGCACTTAAAGTTTCCAATGCCGGTTTGTACAATTCTTTCCTCTACAATGAGGGGCCAAAGTCGGCTTTAAAAGTTGCGGAAGTAAGGCCTTATTATGCTGAAGATGCCAGGCTGCTAAATGGTTACGAAATACTGAATAAATATTTTGATAAGCTATTTGAAACAAATGATAAGGTTATCGCTTTTGGGGAAGATGTAGGATTTATTGGAGACGTAAACCAGGGCTTCAGCGGTTTGCAGGCTAAATATGGTGAACAGCGTATTTTCGATACCGGTATTCGTGAATTAACCATCATGGGGCAGGGGATCGGGTTAGCATTAAGAGGATTGAGGCCAATTGCGGAAATTCAGTATTTGGATTATTTATTATATGGCTTGCAACCACTGAGCGATGATGCTGCAACAACCCATTTTCGTACGGCGGGTGGACAAAGTTGTCCATTGATCGTACGTACCAGGGGCCATCGCCTTGAAGGTATCTGGCACAGCGGATCACCCATGGGAATGATCATAAATGCTTTAAGGGGGATGTATATTTGCGTACCACGGAATATGGTACAGGCAGCAGGAATGTACAATACCTTACTCCAATCCAACGACCCTGCGCTGATGATAGAATGTTTAAATGGTTACCGGATGAAAGAAAAGCTCCCTGTTAATCTGATGAAATATACTGTACCGTTAGGTATACCTGAAACCGTTAAGGAAGGTACAGATATTACAATCGTTACCTATGGGTCTACGTTAAAAATTGTTTTGGAAGCAGCCGAAACTTTGGCGAAAATGAATCTTAGTTGTGAAGTAATAGATGTTCAAACCTTAATTCCTTTCGATATCAATCACCATATTCTGGATTCTCTTAAAAAAACAAATCGTATTGTTTTTGTTGATGAAGATGTGCCCGGTGGAGCGGCAGCATATATGTTTAACAAAGTAATGGAAGAACAGGGCGGATATAAGTTTCTCGACGCCTCACCCCGAACTATTACGGCCAAGGCGCACCGCCCCTCCTATGCAAGTGACGGCGATTATTTCAGTAAACCAAATACAGAAGATGTGGTAATGATCGTAAAGGAAATAATGGCGGAGTAACCGGGGAGGCCAATAAGCAATGGACAATGGGCAAATATAACCAGCAATGCTGAAATTATTCGTCATTCACCCTTCAGCATTCAAACGATAAAATATGGCGGAATATACAATTTACCAGGTTGATGCATTTACAGATAAACTATTTGGCGGAAACCCCGCTGCAGTAATTCCTTTGGAAAAATGGCTGGATGGCAACCTGATGCAACAAATCGCAGCAGAAAATAATCTGGCGGAAACTGTTTTCTTTGTTCCCAAAGATGATGGCTTTCATATCCGGTGGTTTACGCCGGAGCTTGAAATAGATCTTTGCGGCCATGCTACCCTCGCCAGCGCATTCATCCTGTATGAATACCTGGGTCATTCGAAAAACAAGCTTATTTTTTATTCAAAAAGCGGGGAATTGATAATTTCCCGTAAGGGCGATAAGTTCCAGTTAAATTTCCCATCACGAATGCCCGTAAGAGTGACTGAATATCCAGGGCAGCTTCTGACCGGTTTGGGGATTACAGATCCTTTGGGCGTATATAAAAGCCGTGACTACGTAGTGGAGGTTGCCACCGAAAAGGAGGTATTGAATCTGATCATTGATATTTCTTTGCTGAATCAGATAGATACAATAGGAATTATTGTGACAGCCCCAGGAAAAGATTGTGATTTTGTATCAAGATTCTTCGCGCCCAATTGTGGTATCCCGGAAGACCCGGTAACCGGTTCCGCCCATTCAACCCTTATTCCATTCTGGGCAGAAAAATTAAGCAAAAATGCCCTTCATGCCAGGCAACTATCCAGGAGAGGGGGCGAGCTATGGTGCGAAAACCTCGGCGATAGGGTAACCATGAGCGGTAATTGTGTTTTTTATATGAAAGGAGTAATTAATGTCTGATGGCTGATTTATTGATATTTGATCAACCCCCTCAGCGGCCGGTTGCGGGCATATTATTTCAAATTATGATACACTTTCTGCACGTCCTCATCCTGCTCTAATTTGTCAACCAGTTTAAACACATCCTGCGCGGCCTCCTCGTCCAGTTCTGTTGTATTCATCGGTATCCTGGTTAATTCCGCAGTAACCACTTCAATCTTTTTTTCTTCCAGCGCTTTCGCCATGTGGCCAAATTCTGTAAATGCTACCCGAATAATAATATTGCCTTCACTGTCTTCACCAATTTCTTCAAGGCCGTAATCAATCAATTCCAGTTCAAGGTCTTCAATGTTCAGGCCGCTGTTCTTAATTTTAAACTCTCCCATACGGTTAAACGTAAATGCCACACTGCCACTGGTACCCAGGCTCCCACCGCTTTTTGTAAAATGCATGCGTACATTGGCTACTGTCCTGGTCGCGTTATCTGTTGCCGTCTCCACCAATAATGCCACTCCGTGTGGTGCATATCCTTCGTAGGTTATTTCTTCATACTGGCTGGTATCCTTACCCATCGCTCTTTTAATAGCAGCTTCCACACGGTCTTTTGGCATGCCACAAGCCCTGGCATTTAGGTAGCACCTTCTCAGCGCCGGGTTATTATCCGGGTCGGGGCCGCTGTTTTTAACCGCGATGGCTATTTCTTTTCCAATACGGGTAAAATTTTTTGCCATTTTATCCCACCTGGCAAACATGGCGCTTTTTCTTACTTCAAATATCCTTCCCATTCGATGCTATATATTGTTTTAGTTAATTGATCGGATTGCAAATTTAAGGAAATCCTTTTTTCTGCCTGTCATTGTAATACGATTCCAGTATCTGGTAACCTAAGCATCAAAAAGATTAATAAGGAATAGACCATTCATTCACCCTGCAAGATAAGCACCCCATAGCTTCTCTCTAATATTTCCAGTGATGGGCTGCGGGTAGAGTATTTTATTTGGGTGTCAAATAAATATATTCCCTGGATGGTATGAAGCAGCAATCATTGTACTGTGTAGCGCACAAGATATAAGATTCCTACATCGCTTATTGCCTCCTTGCTGAAATCATAGGTTATTTTAACATTAACATAGGACCGGTTAAGAAAATTTTAA
This sequence comes from Ferruginibacter sp., assembly GCA_040006615.1. GTDB lineage: Bacteria > Bacteroidota > Bacteroidia > Chitinophagales > Chitinophagaceae > Ferruginibacter. The sequence continues at coordinate 5,937 of JBDTWP010000230.1, read as the reverse complement.
CCGCCACACTAACTATTGCCGAAAAATTACAATAATATTTCCGGCCGGGTCACTAAACCTTGCTGTAATTTCCGGCAGATCCATACCGTCGGGTTGTACAATTTTACCTCCGTTGGAAATAATTAATTTAGCCGTGCTGTCGATATGGTCAACCATGATGTAGGTGAAAAGGCTTACTTCTGTTGCGGGTTTATGGTCGGTTACCCAGGTTCCGCTTACTTCGTTCACCGTGTCATCAAAAGCAATATGCCCGTCACTGGCCTGCCTGATCTGCCACCCAAAAACTTCCTTGTAAAATATAGATGAACTATCAATGATTATAGCCGGGTTTCAATATAACATTCTTTCCCATTTCGGAGGGTAGGGTGTTTTTTATCTTCCATTATCTTTCAATTTTAGATTTTTGCAATTCAACTCCTTGCTCTGTCTTTTGGTGAACCGGTATAGTTCCTGGATATTCCTACTGTTGCAGCTAATCGTGGTTGCTGCCAGGGAACTTTACTATCTCTGCCCTAGGCTCATTACGCCTGGTAGCTGTCTGAATCCATTATTATTGTCATGGCTGCCCGAATCATCCAACTATTCTATTGAAGAAGGCAGGCTTTATTCATGATAATTTATTCAGTTAATAGCAGCAGGAAATATACATGATAAGTCCTTAACCCATTCCTGGAAAGTTTCTTAAAGTAACGAATTTTTTTTTAGAATTAAATGTTGCCCTCAAATAACTCCACTTCACTACCGTGAACTTTGTTTTTATTCCTAATTTTATCCATCATGAGTCAACCACTATTGGCCGTACAAAATTTATCCGTTGATTTTATCTCAGAAGGAAATTTTATTCCGGCTGTAAAAAATATTTCATTTAATGTGGAAGCAGGAGAAATAGTTGCGATTGTAGGCGAATCCGGCTCGGGGAAATCTGTTACTGCCTTATCCCTGATGCAATTATTGCCAAAACAGGCAGTTGTAAAAGGCCGGCTGCTTTTTTGCCCTGCTGCCCGAAAAACAATTGACCTTAAAATGATTTCTAAAAAAGAGATCAATGCAATTCGGGGAAAGGATATGGCTATGATCTTCCAGGAACCAATGACCTCCCTGAATCCGGTGTTTACCTGTGGCTACCAGGTAACGGAAGCGATTCGGTTACACCAGGGGTTTTCTTCAGCAGTAGCTAAAGAAAAAACCATTGCGATATTTAGAAAAGTAGAGTTACCCAACCCCGCCGAAATGATGAACCGATTTCCTCACCAGCTAAGCGGCGGACAACAACAAAGGGTAATGATTGCTATGGCGATCAGTTGTAATCCTTCTTTATTGATAGCCGATGAACCTACTACCGCCCTGGATGTAACCGTACAAAAAACTATCCTGGAACTGGTAAAAGATTTACAACTTCAATCGGCTATGGGTGTTGTTTTTATTACTCACGACCTTGGCCTGGTGGCCGATATCGCAAACAAGGTATTGGTTATGTTCAGGGGTGAAATCGTGGAACAGGGAATAACATCCGAAGTGTTACAAAATCCACAACATAACTATACAAAAGCATTAATGGCCTGCAGGCCTGCGATGCACCAGAAAGGGGAACGGCTTCCGGTGGTGAGCGACTTCCTGGCCCCCCTTCTCCACCACGGCGGAGGGGCTGAGAGCACTCAATGGCAATCAGTTTTGACAGGTAGAATTGACTTATTATCAAACCCAAAACCGGAATCCGAAAACCGAAAACCCGAAACAACAAATGCGACAAATGTCCTGGAGGTTGAAAACCTAAAAGTATATTTTCAGGGTAAGAAGACTTTGTTCGGGAAAACGCAGGCTCCTTTTAAAGCCCTGGATGATATAAACTTCACTGTAAGAAAGGGTGAAACAGTAGGACTGGTTGGTGAAAGCGGTTGCGGAAAAACCACATTGGGAAGAGCCATTTTGCAGTTGATACCTGCTACTTCCGGGAAGATTATTATGAACGGAATAAACCTGTCGGGATTGTCAAAAGCTGCTATGAAGCCAGTTCGTAAAGATCTTCAAATTGTTTTTCAGGATCCTTACGGTTCTTTGAATCCGAGGCTTACCATTGGCGCAGCTATCCAGGAACCGATGAAAGTACATGCCATCTTGGGCAGCAATAGTGCCAGGAAAGACAAAGTGGTAGAACTATTGGAAAAAGTAAATTTACACCCGGATCATTTTAACCGGTTTCCTCACGAGTTTAGTGGTGGCCAGCGACAACGGATTTGTATAGCAAGAGCATTGGCTTTGAGTCCCTCATTTTTAATATTTGATGAAAGTGTGAGCGCACTTGATGTTAGCGTGCAGGCGCAGGTATTGAACCTGCTAAACGACCTTAAAAGGGAATTTGGATTTACGGCTATTTTTATTTCACATGATCTTTCAGTTGTTCGTTTTATCAGCGATAGGATATTAGTGATGAATAATGGGAAAATCATTGAAGAAGGACCCTCAGATAAAATCTATTTTACTCCCCAAAATGAGCATACCAAAAAATTGATAGCAGCTATTCCGGGGAAAGAGTTGATGGTTAAAGGTTGAAGGTCCGTGGTCGAAAGTTGACGGTTGAAAGTTGACGGTTTGAGGTTTATAATCGTTGAAGGTAACCTTTGCGTCGTTTCAACTACGAACCTTCAACTTTCAGCCACGAACCACCCAATTCCTCACCGCTCCTCGTTGTCCCCCGCTTTTGTAAAATGATAACCGTTGCTTTCTTCCCCAAAAAAATTACGCGCGCTTTTGCGAAATGTAAACAACATCCGTTTCAACTGTTCCTGGAATTGTTCATCCTGGGGTCTGTCTGCTTTTAATTTTTTGTCTGTCATAACAGCCAGGTTGCAATCGCTGCTTATTTCGTGGCTATTCTCGGGTTGTAACCCACTCATGCCTATTTTCCATTCATCTTCTTTTTTAACTCGATATTTAAAGAAATATACAAATCCCTTCTTACCGTTGTAGGCTGATCGTTGCTTACCGGCAAAAACAATGGAATCCACTTTGTTATAATCTTTATCCGCCACCAGGTAGCTTCTTGCCATATCTAACTGGGTTCTATACCTGGCAGGGAATTTATTCAGTTTTTTAATTTGTTCCAGCCTGCTAAACAGGTTTCCCCTCCACTTATCGTTTTTCGCAAACCTCGCCAGAATACTATCCGCTACAGGTTTGTTATGTCGTAACAGCATGATCGTAGTATTCAAACTTACCGCATCATCTTTGGAACTCAGGAGTTTATCAAAAAATTTAGGCACACTGAGGTTCTTATCATAAAAAGGCATCAATAAAATGGCATAATCATTCAATTCATTTTTGTTTTCATTATTATTATTATAATTGCGGACGGGCTCTTCATCATTGTCTTTATTTATTTCTTCATCTATTTTTTTTTCATCCTTTCCCTTTTGTTTCTTTAATTCTATTTTGGCATCGAAATAAATTCTGCTGAAATAATTTTCAAATTGCACATCCTTGATATAGCCACTATCCACCAGGGTTACCAAAAGCGCAAGCACCGGCTTTTTGTAATCATCCACGCTGACCAATTGAAGTAATTCCGGATATAAGGCTGCCGCTAATTCCAATGAATCACCCAGGTTGTTAAATATTCCCGCGTAATCATAATTGTTATCAAAAAAAGGAGGGTCCTGTAAAACCAGTTCTTTAAACAATTTAATGGCCTCACTGGTTTTATGTCTGGCCAGTGCTTTTAACACTTCATTTTGAAAGATACTGGTATCAGCGGTTCGCTCGTATATATTTTTCAGCAGGCTGACAACTATTCTTTTCGTAGTGTCTTTTATGTAGCCAAGTTCTGCGATTAGTTTAGTCTTGGTGTCAATATAATCTTTATCTACCTTTATTGCATTGATTGCAGATGCTATTTTTGGAACCCCCCTTTCGCCATAGTAAATATTGCCGATGGTTTGTTGCGCCCTGGAATGAATGGCACTGTCTTTACTAAAAAGATCATTAAAAAAGCTGTCCAGGTTGTTGATGAAAATATGTTTTCCTAATTTTTTTTCTTCAGGTGTAAAGCTTGCAAAGAACTGGCCGGTAAAATCGTTCTGTCTGTTGAGAGTGTCGCCAATGGTCACCAGGCTAAACATGTAGTTGTCTTTCAGCATGATCACCCTGTTGATCGTCCTGGAAGAGCCCGTATCTCTTAAGGTAAACCTATACCCGGTTACACCATTCTTAAAGGTAAAAAAATCTTTCTTATACAGCACAAGATCATCGCCATCATAATAATCACCTATCTCATTTTTCCAGAAGTTGACAGAATCTTTTGCAGAATAATATTTGGGATACTGTTGCACGCTTACCCCGATAGTTTCACCGGTTGAATCGCTGGTGAACAGGGCATTCTTGCTCTTTGGCCAGTAGCTGTTATAGCTCGAATAGCTGTTACTGTTAGCAACATCCGCTGTAACTTTTTCTAATTTGGCGCGATAGGTTTCATCCAGGTCAGGCGCTACCGGTGTAGTAACGGAAAAGTGCAGAAAAGTATCTACATACTGGTTTTTAGTGCTGTACCGGTAAGGAATAAAACGAAAAGAACTAAAGAAATCATTGAAATCTTTTTTGACATTTTTACTGCTCACTGCAAGACAATAATAGTGTGGACCGTTTAAAATAAAACGGGCTGTTACCATGTTCCCGTTTTTCATGCTTTCTTTCACTTCAAGGCAGGGATAGCCCAACCAGTTACTTAACTTCCGGTATAGTTGCTTATCAAAATAATCCGGAGAACGGAAGGACTCTTCAATTAGTTTTAAATCAAAAGAATCCTCCTCCAAAAACTTATAATTGTAGATACTTTTTTTAAGAATAAGGTATGCGTCACCTGTGGTTTTATCTTCAGCTTTATATTCCCAACGCTTAATTCCGTCACTGGTATTGGTATTAAAGTTTTCATCAGGTGCCTGGGGAAGTCTTACTGAAAACCCTCCTTGAAAGGGGCTGAAAATACTGGCGGTGGAAGGATTTTCTTTTAGTTGAATGGATGAAAAAAATTGTGAAGCTTCTTTGCCATCCACGTAATCTTCTTTTCCGCTCATTTTAAATATCAATATTTCAAAGGGGGTAATGAATATATTATATCGCTGCAGATCACCCCTTCGTGTTTTGTTGGTGATATCAAATCCACTGTATCCATTTTTTTGTATTACCGTTTTCTTAAGTATTTTTCCCGGGATATTTTCATAGAGAAGGCTATCCGTCTTTTTCATTACCAGCTCCACTGGTTGTCCTAAAAAGGAAGCGAATGTTTTTACCCTTGTTAACAGGTAATAACTCCCATTGCTCATGTCGGAATATTGCCTCCTGTCTAAACGCTGGTATTCGTCCTTCATTTTAAATAACGGACCTGGCATACTGACACTGTAAAATCCATCCTCGGCTTTTACTGTGGAAAAAGTAACAGGTACTTTTAACTGATCAGTTTCATCCTTTTTGACTGCGTCCCTGTCTGCCATTTTAATTGGGCGCAAGGTATATCCCATCTTACGCAGCAATTCAATGATTCCCCTGCGGCCCGGTAAATGTGCAGCCCCGACTCCCACGAAAAGACTACTTTTCTTAAGAATTGTATCAATTGATCCCGCCTGTATCTCATTTCTTTTATATAGAAATTTCTCCCTGAATGCGTTTGATCTTTCCATCAGTATATCCAAAGAATCCATCAGGTCGAGATCTCCGCTGCGATAGGCATCCTGTATCTTCAGCCCGATGTCTTTCATCGACTCTCCGTCGAAGTCTGTGTTTTTTTTCTTTTTCTCTTTGGCCATGTCGGCATAGGCTTCCAGCACTACTTTTTCAGTTTCATTATAGTCCTCAACACCTGCGGATCTCTTGCCCAATTTTTTTCCTGTTTGAAAAATATACAGATCAAGAAAAGTATCTTCTTCAAAATCTTCCCTGGCTTTATAA
>JBDTWP010000229.1:0-11050 GCA_040006615.1 Ferruginibacter sp. | reverse complement strand
TTTCGCTCTACGAAACGTTGGCCGCCTACCTGGGGCTGGTATTGTCGGTGCTCAACTGGGCCAGCTTGCTCCTTTTACCGGCTGTTTTTATTAATTGTGTTAGTTGAAAAAAAACCTGCCCGTTGCCGGCATCATGCCTGAAAAATTTTCCATCACCTTTTTTCCCGTCGTAGATATTCTGGTCGGTTCCAAGTACCGGGTTGTCCCATAACCTGGCTTGTTCTGCCAGGGCCCTGTTTATTTCAATATTATATTTTGCTGCCAGTAATGTGAGATTATTTTGCAGGAAAATTTTCTCTGCTTCCCGCAATGAAAACCAGGTGGTATCTGGCGCTGATCGCGCGCTAACTTCATTACAGTTGATGAGTAATACGGCAATGAGCAGGATCCATATTTTTTGCATGGAGATTTATTTCAAACAGTGGAAAATAATCTTCCTTTCTGAGGATGCAAAACTGCTCTCTTATTTTGTTAAGCGGTTATTAGGAATGGTTAATTGATGGTTAAGAACCCTAAGAGCCGGGAGGGCATTCACAAATCGAAGTTGCATTTTAGTATTATCAGCACTGGTGTGGTGACCATTTAGTTATGCAATTGGTCGTTTTAAAATAAAAGTCATACAATTATCATTCAGTCTTTTTAATTTATGTGCTACAATGTACCAGGTGGTGATGATTTTTTATAACAAAAAAAGAATAGAACATAAGGGAAAGTCTGATGCATACGTCTCGTCCATCCCGTTAGGCTACATTGTACCAGATTGTGATGATTTTTTATAACAAAAAAGAATAGAACATAAGGAAAAGTCTGATGCATACGTCTCGTCCATCCCGTTAGGCTACATTGTACCAGATTGTGATGATTTTTTATAACAAAAAAGAATAGAACATAAGGAAAAGTATGATGCATACATCTCGTGCTGTCAGGGACGATATGTCGCAAGCAATGAGAATTAATGCAAAGACCCGTCCCATAGGGACGGTATGTGGGTAGCTTGAAATTGTATCGATCATCCTATTCTATTTCAAATCCTTTAAGGAAGGAAATATATCGGAGGCCACCCTGCCATGCAAATTTTTGCATTGTAAGATCACTATCATGGACCCATGTCCGTCCTGAAAGGCGGGAATTTTGTGCTTTCAGATCTTCCTAACATATCATTCCTAACGCTTAACTTATGCTGGAGAAAAACCTTCACTCTAAAAATTAAGAAATTGTTGCATAATTAAATTGACATAACACTAGTCTTTCTTGCTTTCCAATGTAAAGCCAAAAGTAGTTCCCACGTCAATGGTGCTCCTTACATGAATGGCTTGTTGATGTGCTTCAACAATATGTTTACAAATTGCAAGACCTAACCCACTTCCACCCACCTTGCGGCTTCTTGCCAGGTCTGTTCTGTAAAATCTTTCAAATATTCTTCCCAAATGGTCTTCTCCAATACCGGCTCCGTCATCACTGATTTCAATCAGGATTCTTTTACCATCAATTTTATAGGCACTGGCTTCAATCAGGCCATTTTGTTTACCATATTTAATTGCATTATCAACCAGGTTGATCAGTACCTGGCGTATTTTCTCTTTATCTGCATAGACCGTCAGCCCTAATTCACAGCCTTTTTTTATGCCCAGCCTTATTTGTTTTTCTTCGGCTTTTATGGAAAGCGATTCAAATACATCCTTAACAAGATCCTGTATAATAAAATTGGCTTTGAATAATAATTGTTCCCCTCTCTCTAATTTGGATATTTCATCCAGGTCATCTACGAGGTTTACAAGGCGGTCGATATTCCTGGAAGTGCTTCCCAGGAATTTTTTATTTACTTCCGGGTTTTCTAAAGCCCCGTTTAACAAGGTATCTACATATCCCTGGATGGCAAATATCGGCGTTTTCAATTCATGAGATAAATTCTGAAGAAATTCTTTGCGGTATGCTTCATTCTGTTTTAGTACGTCAATTTCGGCTCTCCGCTGCTGCGCCCAGTTTTCTGCATCCTCCCTCACCTCATCAATACTTTTTTGTGGCAATATGTTTTTGTAATAAAACTCTTCTCTCTTACTTGCCTTGGTTTGATAAATGAGTTTGTAAATTAATTTTATTTTCCGGTAAACAAAGCTTTGAACCATAAATAATATTAGTCCGTAACTACCTGAATAAATGACAAAAAAAGAAATCAGCGCGATCCACCAATCGGGTCGAAAAAAGTAGATGACTATACTGATGGGTAGCGCAATTATCAATGCAGTTGTTGCGGATAATTGCTGCGGAGAAAGATTTTTTGAAGAAAACATAATAGTGTAACCGGGTAAAGTTTGAAAAACAGTATAATAACATAAAATTAGTCTACTTAAGTATGTTAGGAGAAACTTTTATTCATTCAAAGCGATTTATGCCGTTTTGTTACACCCTTTTCTGCTGTACTTCACAAGGGGTAAAAAGGTGAATCCGCCATTGCCGGGTAGGAACAGGCCGCAGCCTGTTCTGGTAAATAATTGCAACGCAATAATCCTTTATTTCCGCGGAATTGTTTTTCGAAGCTGCGCAAATAAAAAATCACTGATTTACCCCTTACGCAGTATGATATGGTGAACGGGATAGTCCCGGGCACTGCCGCATGATTGATCAAATTAAATATTCTAAAAACAATACGCTTTGGATATTTCCCGGCGATCCGGCAGGGTTGGAGGAAACCGAAATTAATACTGCTGCATAATGGCATATAGCAGCAGCCAGTACAAAAACATGCCATATAGTGTGATGGTAGGGGTACTTTTGCCATAGGTAGAAAACTACGCCAATAGTATAAAGGTCACCTCCTATGCAAAATTAATGCGATCACCCGCAGAGGCATCGAATCAAAAAAAGTTTTAATCCTATTCACCATTCACCCCTACAATTCAAATTTATATCCCACCCCTTTCACTGTAGTAATACAATCAAGATTAAGTTTCTGACGGATTTTCCTGATATGAACATCAATGGTTCGGTCGCCAACGATTACTTCGGTGCCCCATACCTGGTTCAGGATTTCATTGCGTAAAAAAACTTTCCCCGGTTTGGAGGCAAGTAGTGCAAGCAGTTCAAATTCCTTTCGGGCCAAAATAATATCGCTGCCTTTATAATTGACGACGTATTTTTCCCTGTCTATTACCAGGTCACCGATATGCACCACATCACCCCCTTCCTTACTCAACCTCCTGAAAAGCGCATTTACCTTACTTACTAAAATTTTGGGGCTGATTGGCTTGGTAAGGTAGTCATCCGCTCCTGTTTCCAGGCCACGAATTTCAGTTCCTTCATCACTTAATGCAGATAGAAAAACAATTAACGTTTCATTAAATACGGGTTGCATGCGAAGAATATTGCATACATCAAGACCGTTTTTGCCAGGCATCATGATATCAAGGATGATCAGGTCAGGATGGTGCTTTTTTGCTTCTTCAATAGCCTCATCGCCATTTTTCGCAGTGATAACATCATATCCTTCTGCCTGCAGGTTAAATTGAATGATTTCCAGGATATCCGGTTCATCATCAGCTATTAAAATTTTCTTAGCAATGCTCATATTATTTTCGCTCCGCAAAAGTAGGTTATCACTTTAATCATTGTATCAGTATTTTAGCCATTCCTGTATTATCAAATTGTTAACGCATGCAGCAATCCTGCTGCTATTTTCGTCCATGAACTAAGGCTGCCCGCTTTCAAAAGCCTTCGAATTACAGGTGGAATTCCCGGCGAAGTTGGCAACAAGGAGATAAGCCGGCTTTTTTTGCCATCTTTGCAGGTGAATACCATATATGAAACAATGTCTACTACCCGTTTTATTATTAATTTTCTGGAGCGATGCCCTTGCAACCCGGGATTCAGTGATAGTACCCATCAACCGCCAGCGATTTCACGACAGAATCGATAATGAACAGTCATTAACAGATAAGGCGGATGGCAAAAAGGATGGTTTTATAAGAGTATCCGGTAATGATGAGATAAACCAGCAGGTTACCGACGCAATAACAAGGAAGATCAACGAATTTCAGGATTTTGTTGAAACGTACAATAAGATCAGCTCAAACAATGAAAAAATAAGGCAACTTAATTTCATTGAAGAGCTGGTCAAAAATTTCAGGGCAGCCTGGAAACAAAGAACCATGAATCCCGCATTGGCACCCTTGCTGGTTGATGATTTTTATAATTTATGGAAAGCAAATATGGATAGCGGGAGCATCCTTCCTTTTATAAATGAAATGCCCTATGAAGTGGGAACGATCCTTACCCGGATTTTTAATAAAAATATCGGTTATGCAGAAAGCAAAAAGATACTTTTCCTGAAATATTGCAAACTGCACCCGGATAAAATTCTGTCGATTATCCGGCCTTATGTAGATGAACCTTTTGCAGACAGCCTCGTGCTGGTGGCCTGTAAAAATGATCCTGAACAATTGTATGATTATGCTTACTCTACCAAATCGCCGGAGGGTAAACTGATACAAAGAAATACCCATCCAATGGTGAAAGCTATTGTGCAATTAAGCAGGATGGAGAACGCGTTGCTCTATTATCCTTTCCTGGATAATATTTTAAATAATAAGATATCGATCGATTCAATCAAAAATTATATAGGTGACGGTGACAGGAGTATGGATAGTGTAGGCTATTTTAAACTGTTGGTTAAAACAGAAAAAGAGTATTATTACAGGCTGGGAGTGTTGAAAGATACCCCGGTAGCAATGTTTGGAGTGAATGGTTTGAGGAAAATGTTACAGCGAAAGGCCATCAAACATTTTATTACGCCCATTAATAATCTTCATGAACAAAATAATCTGAACATCCGCATGCGGGCTATCGACCCCTTATCCGCTGAGGAACTTTATTACGTAATAGTGATGGGGGAAAATGACATCTATACGTCTAGCTACAAGCATAGTTTCGCCAGGTTGATCCAGCGAATGGGTAACAGGCCCAGGGGCGACTCTTTACTGCTAGGTGTAAATATGGATTATTTTAAAAAATTCATTAAAATGGCTGCCAACTTTAACCAGTTGGATACTTTTTTAAGGACAATGCCGGCAAACAATGCCAATACCTTAATGAAGGCATTTGTGGCCAATTTAGACGAAGCGAATAACCTCGAAGATGCGGTAGATGTCGCTGACAGCTATAGCAGTATCAAGGATACTACCCTCCTCCAGAACATATTGAAGAATGTAACTTACAATGAACAGAAGAGTGTTAATCAAAACAACAACAAGGGTAAAACTATCTATAGTTTATTGAAAACAATTTTTTTATCCGCTATTGATAATAGCATTGACCTTACAAGCCAGATCGGGATACCTTCCATTTATTCCGTTGATTATAAGTACCTGGCTGATGACAGCGGGAGGGTAATTCAACAGGTGTTTTTTTATGGCGATGAGGATGGCAAAACACATTTTCCGCAATTTGTAAGTTCATTTTCGAACAAAGAATGGAAAATAATCTATAAAAAGGAGTGGGTTGAAATAAAATCTTTGACCGGGCAAAAAGTATGGATTTACGCTAACCTTCCCCTAAACAATGACAAAAACCTGGATGATACCGCACAAATACATCTGGGCAGGTGGCTCGCAAAAAATGGTTTACAGCCCGCAGTTGTGGTTCACCGCGGCCACAGTTACTGGTTGCCGCGTACAATCGACAGAATGGCCGGGGATGCCAAAATTATCGTATTGGGTTCGTGTGGTGGTTATCAGAATTTAAGTCAGATTATCGACAATTGCCCTGATGCGCATATTATCTCTACAAAAGAAATCGGCAAAGGTGATATCAACAGGCCCATCCTTACATACCTGAATCAGGTACTGGCATCCGGCAAAACCCTTGTCTGGAAAGACATGTGGGCTTCCCTGACAAAATTATTTTACAGCGAGGCCAATAAGGGAATGAGAGAAAGCTGGGATGATTATGTTCCACCTTACAAAAACCTGGGCGCAATTTTTATCAAGGCATATAACAAGAAAATGGAAGGTGAATTCTAAGCCTCTGCCTCCTAAGTAAGAAAAATGCAACAATTTTAATGGTTTGGAACCTCCGCCGGGCAGAGCAGGGGGGACTTCTGATTTCTCAATACCTTTGCTCCATGATTGAACCAGTTAAAGTAAAAAAGGTCTTCGATTTTTCATTATTGAGAAGAGTATTTCATTTTGCGGCTCCCTATAAAAACAAGTTTTTCTGGTCATTGTTCCTGGCAATTTTTTTAGCGGTTATTTCCCCCGTCAGGCCCTGGCTGATCCAGCTTACCATTAACAAAGGAATGCAGCCCGGAGCACAGGTTTGGTTTTTAAAAGGAGCAGCGGAGGTTATTATCGGGATCACAGTCATCCAGTTGGCTTTATTGTTAATCGAAACAGTCTGCCGGTTTATTTTCACTTTTTTTACCGCATCCCTGGGACAAAGTGTGGTAAAAGATATGAGGGTAACCACCTATAAAAAAGTAATCAATCTTAATCTGTCTCAGTACGACAAAACACCTATCGGTACACTTACCACCAGGACAATCAATGATATCGAATCGATTAATGATATCTTCAGCGATGGATTGATTCCCATTATTGCTGACCTGTTATCTATTATCGCAGTGTTGGCCTATATGTTTTATGTAGACTGGAAATTAACGCTGATCTGTATGGCCCCGTTCCCGGCATTGGTCATTGCCACCTGGATTTTTAAGGAAAGTGTGAACCGGTCCTTTATTCGCGTACGCAATGCAGTTGCCCAATTAAATGCCTTTGTCCAGGAACATATCACGGGTATGGCTATCGTACAGGCTTTCTCGGCCGAAAAAAGAGAATTCAATAAATTTAATGCGATCAACAGGGAGCATCGGAATGCGAATGTCCGGTCTATTCTGGCATACTCTGTCTTTTTTCCTGTGGTAGAACTGGTGCTGGCAATATCACTGGGGTTATTGGTATGGTGGGCAGCCGGGGCTCAAAGCCGTGAAGCTGCCGGAAATATCACAGCTTTTATTATATGCCTCAATTTATTGTTTCGCCCCTTAAGGGTAATAGCAGATAAATTTAATGTGCTTCAAATGGGCATGATCGCCAGTGAAAGAGTTTTTAAAGTGATGGATAATAAAGATGTAACACCCTCGGCAGTTAAAGAAACTTCTGCGGTGAATTCCGGTAAAACAAAGATAAAAGGAAGTGTTGAATTTCAAAACGTTTGGTTCGCCTATATCGGGCAACAGTATGTATTAAAAGATATTTCATTTAAAATTAATGTGGGGGAAACCCTGGCCGTTGTAGGGAATACCGGCAGCGGTAAAACTTCCGTAATTAGTTTATTAAATCGTTTGTATCATATTCAGAAAGGTTGCATCAAAATTGATGATTTGGATATAGAATCCTTCGATCTCTTTTACCTGAGAAGCAAGATTGCCGTTGTATTACAGGATGTGTTTTTATTCAGCGGATCGGTGTATGATAATGTAACGCTGCGAAACAGGGATATACAGTTAGAACAGGTGGTTGAAGCGGCCAAACTGATTGGAATACACGATTTTATAACACAGTTACCGGGTGGATACGATTACAATGTCATGGAAAGAGGGGCCACACTTTCCCTTGGACAGCGCCAGTTATTGTCCTTTGTAAGGGCATTGCTGTATGATCCGGCAATACTGATCCTGGATGAAGCCACTTCCTCCGTGGATACGGAAAGTGAACAACTCATCCAGCATGCGATCGATAAATTAATCTCAGGCAGAACATCTATTGTTATTGCCCACCGCCTTAGTACCATTCGTAAAGCTACTAACATAATGTTACTCGATAAGGGTGAAATAAAAGAAATCGGATCACACGATGAACTGATCGAAAAAAAAGGATATTATTACCAGTTACATAAAATGCAGTTTGAAATGCAGGAAAAAATGGCATAGTAATTTAACTATTGTTGTGTTAACCATGAAAGCACATTGATAAGGTATCCAACCTTTCAAAGGTTGGTTACCTTTAGCGTAATGTCACAGCATAGCGCCACCTGGCAGTATCTTGCCAACTATGAATTAGGCGGCAACAGGTGGTTTGTGACACAAACCACGGCTCTGCCCCTTCTTAAATAAGTTGATGGGCCATCAATACCTGATAAGGTAAGAAAGCCCCAAATTAAATCCACCATTCATTATCCGAATATTCATTATTCTCCTATCTTTGCGCAAATTTCAGGGAAGATATGGCAGCAAAGAGCATCAAATCATTACTGGTAGCGGCTTTAACTACGATCTTGTTGGTTTCCTCCTATAATGTTATAGCACAGGAAAATGATCCAAAAACAGGGGGAGAGCATGCTTCGGAAAAAAAAGAGGGGTTTAATGCCAAAGAGGTAATATTTGATCATATACTCGATGCCCACGAGTTTCATTTTTTAAACTATAAGGGAAGCGATGGGATATTACACCCCGTTTCCATTCCGCTTCCCGTAATTTTATATTCTCCTCAAAAGGGCTTTGCCTGCTTTATGTCGTCAGCTTTCGAACATGGCCATAAAGAAGTAGGCGGATATAAATTATCAGAAGGTAAGATCCTGCCTACTGAGCCAGCCATTAAAGTATATGATCTTTCACCTACGCGCAATGTAGTGCAGATGGTACTGGCATTGACTTTATTGGTTTGGTTAATGATCAGTGTTGCAAAAACTTATACGAGAGGGCAGGGAGTCAATTCAGCACCAAAGGGAAAACAAAACTTAATAGAAGTGATGGTAGAATTTGTCAGGGATGAAATAGCGAGACCCAATCTTCGTCATAAGGCAAACAAGTATTTACCCTATTTACTCACTGTTTTCTTCTTCATTTTAATTAATAATCTTATCGGGCTGGTGCCGGGCACAGCAAACGTTACAGGCAATATCGCTTTTACCATGGTATTGGGTTTGATCTCCTTTGTAGTGATCTTATTCAGTTCAAATACACATTATTGGGGGCATATTTTTAATCCTCCCGGTGTGCCTGGTTTTGTAAAACCCATCCTGGTATTGGTGGAATTTTTAAGTGTCTTTATTAAGCCCTTTGCCCTGATCATCAGGTTGTTTGCCAATATGGTAGCAGGTCATATCATTATCATCTGCTTAATTTCGCTGATCTTTATTTTTGCGCAAATTAAGCCGGTATTAGGCTTTGCAGCGTCTCCCGTATCGATTGCATTCACAGTTTTCATATATTTTATAGAGATATTGGTAGTATTCTTACAGGCCTTTATTTTTACTGTGCTTACGGCTGTTTTTATAGGCCAGGCATTCGAGGGCGAACATCATCCTAAAGATGATCACCACCCTCTTGTGGACGATGCGGTCATTGTTTAATAAGTTTATTTTTTAACCAGTATAAATTCACAATTATGAACTTTATTTTATTAGATGCGTTGGCGAATGCAGGCGGTGCCGTTGGTGCGGGCCTTGCTGCTATAGGCGCAGGTATCGGTATCGGGCAGATTGGTAAAGGCGCAGTAGAAGCGATTGCCCGCCAGCCGGAAGCTTCTAATGATATACGTGCAAACATGATCTTGGCCGCGGCCCTGGTTGAAGGTGCCGCACTGTTTGCAATCATTATCGGTTTCCTGGCAATGGTGTTGTAATTACCGTTACGGAAATTATTACTGCATCCGAAGTACAGGACGGAGGATGCGGTATTTTAAAATCTTTGTTCCGGGCTTGGTGACCCGGTGATGGAGGACCTCCCATTCTTTACACCGATATGGAGCATTTCATGAATATTATTGTTGATTCTTAATTGTATAAAAATGCAACTGTTAACCCCGGATTTAGGACTCTTACTTTGGACATTGTTGGCTTTTTTGATCGTATTCTTTTTGTTGAAGAAATTTGCCTGGCCGGCCATCATTAAAGGGCTTTCAGACAGGGAAAAAAATATTGCAGACTCCATTGCCACTGCCGATAAAATAAGGCTCGAAATGGCAGAATTAAAAAACGATAATGAAGCTTTCATGGTAAAGGCACGCGAAGAAAGAGCGCAGCTTTTAAGAGAAGCCAAGGAAATAAGAGACAGGATGATCACTGATGCTAAGGAAAACGCAAAGATCCAGGCGGCAAAAATCGTTGCTGATGCACAGATTACCATTAATCATCAAAAAATGGCTGCAATTACCGATCTCAAAAACCAGGTTGGCCAGTTAGTAGTAGAAGTAAGTGAGAAAATATTACGGCGCCAATTAAGCAATAAAGCCGAACAGGAACTTTATATAAAACAATTGGCAGAAGAAGCTAAACTTGATTAGTAGCTACGAAACACATTTTCACATTTTAACATTTTCACATTAAATGAACAATCCACGTTTAGCAACCAGGTACGCAAAAAGCATCATTGATTTGGCGGTTGAACAAAACCTGTTGGATGTTGTATATGTGGATATGAACTTTATTTTGCGTATTTGCAAAACAAATCCTGATTTTTTGGCGGTGCTCCGTAGCCCGATCATTAAACCAACCGCCAAGGGGAAAATTATAGAATCTATTACCAAAGAAAGAGTAAACAAACTAACTTCATTGTTTATCAAATTGTTAGTTGCTAAAACAAGGGAATTAAATTTACCTGAAATAGCAGGTGCATTTGTAGATCAGTATAATGTAATTAAAAATATACACATCGTTAAGATTACCACGGCAGTTCAAATGAGCGAATCTTTAAAATCTGATATCTTATCAAGAGTGAAGGAAATCATCCCAATAGGTACTATTGACATGGAAACTAAAGTGGATGAAAAATTGATTGGCGGTTTTATTTTGGAAACAGCCGGCAAATCAATCGATACAAGCGTTCTGAAAGATCTGAAAGAAATAAAAAAAGAGTTTAAGAATAATGATTACCTGCATAAATTAAGATAAAAAAAATTATAGAAATAAAATAAAAAAGGCCACTTTTGCAGGTGGTCTTTTTTATTTATATATTACAGGATCTTAATATGGTTAATTATGAAAAAAGTTTTTATTGCCATACTCCTGCTAACCTGGTCTGACTGCATCCACTATGCGTATTCACAGGCCCTTTACCCGG
>JBDTWP010000228.1:0-11080 GCA_040006615.1 Ferruginibacter sp. | reverse complement strand
AATATGGACATTAAACAAATTCAAGAGCTGGTAAAGCTCATTAATAAAACCAATATCGGTGAAATTACAATTGAGGAAGAGGGTGTTAAGATAACAATTAAACAAAAGAGAGATCCTGTTCAGCATATCATCGCAGGGGGGCAACCGGGCCCCATGTATTCAACAACTCCTTCGCCCCCCTCTCAAAATCCACCTGTAGTTCCTCCTCCAGCCCCGGTTGCTGTAGTGGAAGCACCAAAGGCAGATAATTACATTACAATAAAGAGCCCGATGATTGGCACTTTCTATCGTCAGTCGGGGCCTGGCAAACCCATTCTTGTAAATGTAGGAGATGAAGTTACCCCAGGTAAGGTTGTCTGTATCATTGAGGCGATGAAGCTATTTAACGAGATTGAAAGTGAGATTAATGGCAAAATAGTGAAAGTGTTAATTGAAGATGCCAGCCCGGTGGAATATGATCAGCCTTTGTTCCTGGTGGATCCGAGTTAATTAGATAATTAGCTAATTAGCTAATGTGCTAATGTGCTAATGTGCTAATTTAATAGGAGGGTTATTTGATTGTATATAAAAACTTATGAAAATGCAAAAGGAATTCATTGTAAAAAATCCTCTCTTAAAATTAAGTTTTGAATTTTCGTTATTGGTACTTGAATACTGCGATTTATTGGATATACTACATAAATACTCCATTAGTAAGCAACTTGTACGTTCAGGTACTTCTATTGGGGCTAACTCTATGGAAGCGCAAAATGCAGAAAGTAAAGCTGATTTTATTCATAAAATAAAAATAGCAGCCAAAGAAGCAGATGAAACCCAGTATTGGATTACTTTGTGTGAGTTTGCCAAAGGCTATCCTGACGCAGCAATTATCGCAAATAAATTAACAGAATTACAAAAAATTATTAATGCCATTTTGGGAACTGCAAAAAGAAAAACACCATTCAGTTACTTTCTCAGTTTCTTTATTTTTTAAAACGGCTATTTGCCTTTGCTAGTATGAAATCATATAGTTACAAATGGTTATTGTAACTTAATTAGCAAATTAGCAAATTAGCAAATTAGCAAATTAGCTCCATGTTCAAAAAAATATTGATTGCCAACCGCGGTGAAATTGCTTTACGTGTTATTCGTACCTGCAAAGAGATGGGTATTAAGACAGTAGCAGTTTATTCTACCGCAGATAAAGACAGTTTGCATGTAAAGTTTGCCGACGAAGCGGTATGTATCGGTAAGCCTAGTAGTTTGGATTCTTATCTTAACATACCGCATATTATGGCTGCGACAGAGATTACCAACGCGGATGCCATCCATCCCGGATATGGATTTCTTGCAGAGAATGCAAAGTTTGCACAGATTTGTATGGATCATGGCATTAAATTCATTGGCCCAACACCTGATATGATCAATGCCATGGGTGACAAGATTACCGCTAAAGAAACGATGATCAGGGCGGGTGTGCCGGTAGTACCGGGTAGTGGAGGTTTATTGGAAAATGTAGAACAGGCAATCGACCTGGCAACCAATACGGTTGGTTATCCCGTGATATTGAAGGCAACTGCCGGTGGAGGCGGGAAGGGTATGCGGGTGGTATGGCAGGAAAGCGAACTTGAAAAAGCATTTGAAAATGCCAAAACGGAGGCAGCAGCCTCATTTAAAAACGACGGAATTTACATGGAGAAATTCGTGGAAGAACCCCGCCATATAGAAATACAGATAGCCGGCGATCAGTTTGGAAATGTTTGTCATTTAAGTGAAAGAGATTGCTCCATACAGCGTCGCCATCAAAAACTGGTAGAAGAATCACCCTCACCATTTATGACGACTGAGCTAAGAGAGCTAATGGGAGAGGCGGCAATAAAGGCGGCCAGCGCCATTAGTTACGAAAGTGTAGGAACCATTGAGTTCCTGGTAGATAAACACCGGAACTTTTACTTTATGGAGATGAATACCCGAATCCAGGTGGAGCATTGCGTAACCGAAGAAGTAGTGAATTACGATCTCATAAAAGAACAAATTAAAATTGCTGCGGGTCACAAGGTTAGCGGAAGGAATTATTATCCCCAGATGCACGCAATCGAATGCAGGATAAATGCAGAAGATCCTTATAATGATTTCCGCCCCAGCCCCGGAAAGATAACTGTATTGCATACCCCGGGCGGTCATGGGGTACGGGTAGACAGCCATGTATATGCAGGGTATGTAATCCCGCCTTATTATGACAGCATGATCGGCAAATTAATTACCGTCGCGCAAACCAGGGAAGAAGCCATTGATACCATGCACCGGGCCCTAAGCGAATACGTAATTGAAGGTATAAAGACCACCATTCCGTTTCATTTACAATTGATGAAGAATGAAGATTTCAGGAATGGAAACTTTACCACTAAATTTTTAGAGTCGTTTAAGATGGAGTAATTTTTGGAACTGAAACAATGGCGCTATGTGACGGAAGGGTTTACGGCAGGATGCTTTTACCAACATTATAATTATGATTAAGTGCCAATTCAAAAATGGCTGCTTCATTTAAGGTTATTTGTAGAATAAAAACCTTCCTGTTCAGCAAAATACCCTCAAATCCCCGCTTAAACAATATTCATTTTGCTATCTTTGTTGTTCAACATTTACTGAAGAGAATGGCACTGATTAAAAGCATATCTGGTATACGAGGTACAATCGGTGGCAAAACCGGCGATAACTTTACCCCCCTCGATATTGTAAAATTTACCGCGGCATTTGGTACTTTGTTGATACAGGAAGGAGCCAACAAAAAGGTCATCGTTGGCAGGGATGGAAGAATGAGTGGGTCGATGGTAAAAGATTTGGTGATCAGTACTTTAAGTGCATTGGGATTAAATGTGGTTGATGTTGATTACAGTACTACTCCTACAGTAGAAATGGCCGTGGTATTTGAAAATGCTGGTGGCGGTATCATACTAACGGCAAGCCATAACCCAAAAGAATGGAATGCATTAAAATTACTCAACAGCAAAGGAGAATTTATTAATAATGAGGAAGGGATGAAAGTTTTGGATATCGCTGAAAGAGAAGATTTTGCTTTTGCACCGGTTGATAAATTAGGAACCTCTACGACAGATGATACTTCTTTGCAAAAACATATTGATGCTGTAATTAATTATGAACTGGTAGACGTGCCATCCATCAGGAAAGCAAAATTTAAAATAGTAATTGATGCGGTAAATAGCACCGGGGCAATTGCGGTTCCGGCATTGTTAAAAGCGTTAGGGGTAAAAGATTTTGAGGTATTGAACGGAGAAGTAAATGGTAAATTTGCACACAACCCCGAGCCCCTTCCCGAACATTTAACCGGCCTGAGTCGTGAAGTAGTGAAACAAAACGCCAGCCTTGGTATAGCAGTAGATCCTGATGTGGACAGGCTCTGCTTTGTATGTGAAGACGGAACCATGTTTGGGGAAGAATATACCCTGGTAGCGGTAGCGGATTATGTACTAAGCAGCCGCACCGGAAATACTGTTTCTAATATGTCATCTACCCGTGCATTAAAAGATATTACTATAAAGCATGGGGGAAAATATTTTTCCTGTGCGGTAGGGGAAGTAAATGTAGTGAATAAAATGAAGGAAGTTAATGCTGTGATAGGGGGAGAGGGCAACGGTGGTATCATACTTCCGGATTTACATTATGGCAGGGATGCTCTTATCGGAATAGCCTTGTTTTTAACTCACCTGGCAAAGACAAAAAAGACCGCCAAACAACTACGCAATTCCTTTCCCGATTATTTTATCAGCAAGAATAAAATCAAGCTGGAAAAAGGGGTTGATGTAAAGTCTGTTTTCGAAAAGATAAAGGATAAATATAAAAACCAGCCCATCAATATTGAAGATGGCTTGAAAATAGAATTTGATACTGACTGGGTGCATTTGCGTACCAGTAATACCGAACCAATCATCCGCATTTACGCGGAAAGTAATTTTGAAACAACCGCGGATAATATTGCCAGGAGGTTGATGAAGGATATCAGTGAGGTAATGTAACCACACCGATCCCCTAACGGGAAAAGTAGCCGTTCAATTTTAGAAAGTACTGATACTATAATATTCAAATTAATCAAAATTAGGCCCCTTTAGGGGTTGGGGGCAAATATGAACAGAATTTACTTCGACAACGCCGCAACCACCTCTCTTGACCCGCTGGTCCTTGAAACGATGATGCCTTACCTTACGGAAAGGTTTGGCAATCCTTCATCCATTTATTCTTACGGGAGGGAAACAAGAATGGCCATCGAGCAGGCAAGAAAAACAGTGGCTAAAATTTTAGATGCGCACCCGGCGGAAATTTTTTTTACTAGTGGAGGTACGGAAAGTAATAATACGGCTATCTTGTCGGCAGTAAGGGATTTGGGATGCAAGCAAATTATTACTTCTCCTATTGAACACCATGCGGTATCTCATACGGTATCGTATTTGAATGATGCCGGCATGGTTAAAGTGAGCAATGTAAAACTTTTGCCGGATGGACATATTGACCTCGGAGATCTTGAAAAATTATTGGCTGCTTCGGAAGAGAAAACACTTGTAACCCTCATGCATGCCAATAACGAGATTGGGAATATCCTGGACATTCGGGCTGTGGGAAATTTGTGCAAATTGTACAACGCTATTTTTCATAGTGACACGGTGCAAACGGTTGGCCATTTCCCCTTTGATTTAAGAAAGACACCCATACATTTTATAACGGCCGCTGCCCATAAATTTCACGGCCCGAAAGGGGTGGGTCTGTTATACGTTAATGAAAATGTGCGTATCAAACCATTAATTCATGGTGGGGGCCAGGAACGTAATATGAGGGCGGGTACCGAAAATGTATATGGTATTGTTGGTTTTGCCAAGGCTTTGGAAATAGCCACCGCAGGGTTTGAGGCCGATAGTACCTTTATCGGGTCGTTAAAATATTACCTGTATGAGATGTTAAAAAATAATATCCCCGGCGTTACTTTTAACGGCGATGTTTTTGGGAAAAGCCTCTATACGGTTTTAAGTGTAAGTTTTCCAAAATCTGAAAAATCTGAAATGCTGTTATTTAATCTTGATATCAATCATATTTGCGCCAGTGGAGGCAGTGCCTGTACCTCGGGGGTTGAACAGGGAAGCCACGTTATCAATGCTGTCAATAATAATCCAGACCAGGTTACCGTACGTTTTAGTTTTTGCAAACATAATTCAAAAGCTGAAGCAGATACAGTGGTAGCGAAGCTTAAAGAGTTTGTTTAAATTCAACGGGTCTTCTCCATAGCCATCATGCTGAAGGTACTGAACGGCAATATACCACAGCAGGCACAATTTCAGGAATAGAAATATGCTGATCGCTACTTTGCACAGATATGCCGTCCCAGTAATTTTATCAGAGGTTTATAACCTCACAAATGGCATTGTTATGTTGTGGTAATTTATCTTCGTTAATGGCATTATTTCTCTTTGTTAATAGTCTCTTTTTGTCAGTGAAAAAACAACCAGGATTCGTTTTGTCATCATTACAACTACCGTCATTTTTATTATCAAAAACTACTGATGTGGCGTTGCGTTCGTATTTTTCAGGAACATTGACTGCAATATGGAACTGTTCTTTCAATAATAATTCAAACCATTTTGCAATCGCATAATTATAGTACCGGACAGAGTATTTGGCAAACGCCGGATCCATTCCATCAATGTACTTATCAAAATTT
The DNA here is from genome assembly GCA_040006615.1 of Ferruginibacter sp. Taxonomy (GTDB): domain Bacteria; phylum Bacteroidota; class Bacteroidia; order Chitinophagales; family Chitinophagaceae; genus Ferruginibacter. The sequence goes on along the minus strand of JBDTWP010000228.1, from coordinate 5,376 downwards.
AACCTGTCCAGTTCAATTACCGGGCTATAATATATCCGGTTTCTTTCAGGATCCTCCTTCCCGCATCTAAGGTACAAAACAGCATAACCATATTTTATTTGAGAATAGGAGCGGAAACAAAATATACCCGTTGTGAGTGCTGCCAACATTAGAATCTTTGTCATAATGCTTTTGTTTTTTCTGCTTCAACCACTGTATTTAGTTTAACCTTATTGGTAACATGTAATTATGTGCTTGGGGCTACTTTCTCCCGCGATCCATACAATGTAAATATTTCGGTGGTAATGTTGTGGCAGAAAATTTTGAAAGAAAAACTCTGATGATAAGCGGTAAGGAAACCGCTAATCAGTGTTTGCGTTGATTTTTTACATTCGATTTATTTCAAACGAAGAATAAGCAAGCAAATCGCAGATCTGGTTACCAGCATTGAAAAATAATATTATCGTAAATTAATTTGTTTTGAAAAACATTGGCGTATTTCAGATTACTTCATCAGTTTGAAGCAGGATATTTTATAGGAATGCTGAAATGAAATTTATGAGTACTTACATAGTATATCCCAGCCTATCTGTTAGCTTTTTTGGCAAAGCGGGTAATTTTCTTCTGTCAATTAAAAAACTGTTGAGCCGGGCTATTTCTTTAAAAACATAATGATTATCCATCGCTGATTTTAAATAACCGGCGCCGCTGCTGCCGCCGGTGCCGATACGCGTGCCGATCATTCGCTTTACCATATTGACGTGACGATAGCGCCAGTTGCCCAACTGGTTATCTATTTCCAGTAATGTTTCCAATAACTGAAAGGGAAGTTCCAGCATAGGGTAGCCACGATAAAGCATGATGAACAAAGCAGAACGGCAGGCTTTTGCACTTAATGAGCGGTCAGGGACTGGCGAATCATCATTAAATATTTGCTTAAAAAATGCTTCATTATTTTTTTCTTCTTCTGCCAGGCTGTTCACATAAATATATTCATAATCGTTCCAGAAAATGGGCGATTGATGGTTGCCGGAAACGGGCTGATAATTTGTCCAGTATGCGTGGTCGTTTATAAAAGGCATACGCTCCAGCCATGCGTTTATCAAATCAATAACCGAAACTGTCTTTTCTGCTTCTTTGATAATGGTAATTTCATTTTCATTTAATTGTGAAGTGTAATATTCCTGCCCTTGCCGTTTTTCAAATTTTAAACCAAGCCTTGCTTCCAGTTTTTTAAATTGCCAGCTTTGAAAACCAGATGCAGGCCGGAGCATATCTCTGAAGTCAAGGAAGTCCATGGGTGTCATGGTCTCTATAATATCGATTTGCCGGACCAATACGCCCAGGATGGTAGTAACCCTTGTAAGGCGGTGCACGATGATTTGTAGTTCAGAAGAATTGTCTTGCAAAGCTGGCCTGCTCATAATTTCCAATACCGAATCTATTTCAAATTGTATTTGTTTGAACCATAACTCGTAGGCCTGGTGAGTGACGATAAAAAGCATTTCATCGTGCGCAGGGCGTTTGCCCGGTTTAAAACTTTCCGGATGCTGGGCATCCAGGATCTTATCCAGTTCAAGGTATTCGCTGTAATGCATTGCTTTATTTATCATAAAATGAATTGTGGCTGTTCAAACTTACGGAATAAGTAAGGTTATTTATTAAAGTGCAGGCGTTTTAACTCCGTAATTTTAGTCAGGCGGTAAAAGGTCGCCATTAAGTTGTATTGATATTAATCAGGGCAATCAACCTTTCCTGCCTGGAAAATTACTTGCATCTCCTAAACCAGGGTTTAGATTATCAGGCGGCAGTTCTTTGGAAGATGGATAATAAAGGCTCAAAATGATGCTTTAGTGTATCTGGCAGAACTATAGTTTTACAAACGATCAGTTATCATTGCAACGGGGTTAAATTAATTTATACATTTATATATGCGTTCAACTATCACCACCTGCCTCTTTTTCTCTGGACTGGTATTGCCGGCTTTAAAGTTGCATGCCCAGGTACTGAATATCGACAAAGTATCCGCGCCGGCGGACAGTACAAAAAAATGGAATGTTGCTTTGCAGGCCGGTGCTGATTTCAGTTCGGAAAAAAAGGTATTTGACTGGGATACCAGGGCCGATATAACCTGGTTCGTGAAAGATAATCATTTGATGTCTGCTGTTTTTTTAAATAGTTTTATAGGCACTGGCGGGAGTGATCTTCAAAATACGGGCTTTGTTCACCTTCGTTACAGGGACAATGACACCCGTAAAATAAGCCCTGAATATTTTGCACAATATCAATGGGATAATTTAAGAGGTATGGTTAACCGTTATTTAATGGGTACTAATTTACGCTTCAGGTTAATTGAAACAAAAACGCTTGATCTTTATGCAGGTATTGGATTGATGTATGAATGGGAAAAATGGAATTTTGATGGCGTAGATTCCGTTAAACTTCCTGTATTGCGTCCTGCATTTGTAAGGTCAGCGTTGATGAAACTGAATCAATATTTTAAAATAAGTATTAAATTATTTAAATCTACTGATTTTACGTTTACCAATTATTTCCAGGCAAGTCCTGATAAACATATTGTCACTCCCAGGATCGCGGATTTTATACAATGGAATATCCCCCTGTCAAAAAAGTTTTCTATTAACCTGAATATAGAAAGTATTTATGATGCAGCGCCAATCGTGCCGGTGCAGCATTTCTATTACAGCTATATTACAGGAGTATCCTTAACCATTTGATGTATTTGCCGGAAGCAAAACAATATTGCCCTTTGGTTCATTCCTGGTACCGGTATCAATTTATTGACGTTGATGGTAATGATTGAATTGCTACATTAGTATTACCTTCACAGCAACGCCTGAAAGAATGGATCACAGATAGATTAAACTCAAAATGGATTTACAAGTGCGGCTGATGCAAAGAATCCTATCGCTGAACCGGTTGGTGAACAAACTAATTAACCGTTTATGAAAAGTATCCTCTTTACCGGGGCTATAATTATGATCCACATTAAAGTTTCCCGCGGAGGACAACTATTTATGATGCAGTCAGTTTAAACCAAATATTAACAAGTACCGGGGGATCCGAACCGGGTATGGGGCCTGGTTTATCCTGGAAAAAATATGCAAAATCCGGATTCGATGAGTCGATTGTCACGGCAGACCCCAGCTTCTTAATTCAATATATTTATCAAATGAATTTATCATTATTCAAAGAAAGTTTATCGGGGAATGAGCCTCCGCAAAACTCACCTGTATATTTAAATGCTTTATGGTACGATGCAAAAGGGGAATGGGATAAAGCACATAGTCTTATACAGGATGTTAAAGATAAATATGCCGCCTGGATACATGCATACCTCCATCGAAAAGAAGGAGATGAGGCTAACGCAGATTACTGGTATGATCGTGCAGGTAAAAGGAGATGTCATGACTCTTTGGAGAAAGAATGGGAAGAAATAGTAGCTGCATTAATCCGGTGATTCAGGTTTTATTAATTCACAAAAATTTAAAGAATTATCAATTATTCCCGAAAAATCAGGATGTTCCACAATTATTCCTTCTACCTGATCAACACGGTACTCCCTTTTAGTTCAATCCGCTTTCCCGTATCAATATTGGTATATTGCAGGATCCATACGTAAGTTCCGGGATCCTGGGGGTTGCCTTTATAACTGCCATCCCATTTGTTGGTCCAGTCCTGTGTTTCAAATAACAGTTGTCCTACCCGGTTATAAACCCTGAATAAAAGGTCCCTTGCCTTGTAGGCATTAGTTGGAAAAAGAAAATCATTCAGCCCGTCATTGTTGGGTGAAAATCCTTTGGGTATCGCAATATAACAGTTGCCAACCACGCGGATTGTTTTGGTTGTAGTGTCAGCGCATCCGGCATTATTCTTCACAATAAGCTGTACGGGAATTTCACTCGTAGCATTTGAAGACGGGTAAAATTGTGGACCTGGTATTTGTTGTGTACTAAAGTTGCCGTTCCCAAAACTCCATTCCCATGAAAAAACAGGGCCGGAACTGTTATCTGTAAATGTTGCCGGATCGCCCGGGCATACAACCGCAGTAGATTGAAAGGATGCCGTGACATTATTGTCCAAAATTATGCTCGAAGTGGCGGTATCACTACAGGTGCCATTGGTAACAATTAAAGTAGCCTGCTTTTGTCCAAAAGCTTGCCAAACAATAGATGTATCCTTCGCAACACTACTGATATTATTATCAAAACTCCATTTCCAATTGTTTACCCCATTTCGGCCGTCGTGCATATAAATTACTGTATCTGCGACGCAACCAAATCGAATATTTGAAGAAAAGAGCGCTGAAACCGTATCTTTCGTAACAAAGTTTTTGAATGATCCAACAATAGTGGGCATGTTACACTCATTGACGATTGTATTGCCATCTGTACCGCTTTGAAGCCGTATCTGAAAGGTGCCGGCAATTTGTATGGGTGAAGATAACCGTACCCGTATTACACTGGTAAATCCCCCGGTATTACAAACACCTTCAGCGCCGGCTACAGTCACTGGCTTAGGGCCTGTTACAATAAAATCACTCCCATCTGCTGCTATGGAATTGCAAAGCATCGGGTCTTTAAAAACCAGTTCCAGCACAGCCGGGGCACACCCGAATGTTGAAAGGCTATCCATCGGTGTTGGAATTAACGGATATACGGTTACAGGCAGAGATTGTCCTGATGGAATACCTCGGTTACAATTATCCAATAAATTGTTACCATCGTTCCCGGTTTCAATGCTTACGGTGTAATTTCCAGGGGGTAAAATTCCACCCAATGTAATCACCACTGAATCCAGGTCAAATCCCGCATTGCAGCCAATACCCTCAGCACTGATAATTGGAGCGATCGGAGGGGTAATACTAAAGTCACTCCCGTTGGCTGCCAGGCTGCCGCACTTCATTTTTTTATTCAACCTTACGGAAATTCTAGTGCCATCGCAGGCTGCTCTTGCATTCTGCAAACTTGGATTTACAGGGTCGGTAATACTGGCTGTACCTCCACCAAAAGATAAAGAATATCCACTTTGTGAATCACTAAAATGGCTTACCAGCAGCAGGTAATCATGTCCCTGGACCAGGTTGGGCATTTTACTGAATATGGGAACATCACTATCGCATTCTACCAAATTTAAACTGGTCGCGTTAGTCCCTGTTAAACCTGCATGGCCAGACCAGTTACATGCCACAAATAGACTTACATCAGTATAAATATCAATTGGATCATGGTTGGTAACATCAAATATCTGCCAGTCATAGTCGTCTGTAAGGGTATTGGGCGTTATTAAAAACCCTAAAGTGCCTGCGCTAAAACACGTGAATTTATACCAGTATGGGTTTTTATCATTGAATTGAACCGCTGAGCACTTGCTTGG
>JBDTWP010000227.1:0-11083 GCA_040006615.1 Ferruginibacter sp. | reverse complement strand
TTACTGGGAGTAGGAAATCAGGATGAGGTAATATGTCAAAGCATGACATTTTCTGCATCTGCTAATCCGGTTGTGTACCAGGGAGCAGTACCTGTTTTCATCGACAGTGAACTTGACACATGGAATATGTCTCCGGAGCATCTGGAAATTGCTATCAAACAGCGCCTAAGCAAAGGTAAAAAGGTTAAGGCAATTATTGTGGTACATCTATATGGAATGCCGGCTAAAATGAAAGAGATATGCCTGATTGCTGAAAAGTATGAAATACCGGTAATAGAAGATGCGGCAGAAGCCTTAGGTTCCTCTCATTATGGTAAAAAAATGGGAACTTTTAGCCAATTCGCAATTATCTCGTTTAATGGAAATAAAATAATTACCACATCAGGAGGTGGTGCCTTAATTTGCCAAAACGAAAAAGATGCTGAAAAAGCGCGTTTCCTTGCAACCCAGGCACGTGATCCTGCCCCGCATTATCAACATTCACATATTGGTTACAATTATAGGTTAAGTAACATTTGTGCAGGAATTGGCCGGGGCCAGTTAATGGTTTTAGATGAAAGAGTAGCAAGACGACGTGAAATTTTTAATCGATATAAAGAAGCACTTCAGCATTATTCGGGGATAACTTTTCAACCTGAATCTATCGGGATGTTTAGTAACAGGTGGCTTACTTCAATGCTTATAGATCCCGATGTTACTCACTATAATATTACCCAGGAACAAATTAGAAATATACTGGAAGCCGAAAATATTGAAACACGGCCCCTCTGGAAACCTTTGCACCTTCAACCAGTCTTTAAGGATGCTCCGTATTATGGCGAAGGCATCAGTGAGGAGCTTTTTAATAAGGGCATTTGTCTTCCATCCGGAAGCAATATGAATTTGAGTGATATTAGACGGATTATCAGCAAAATAACCTATTTATTTAAATAGTACTGCTTTACTAACTTATAATAAGTTTAAATGAAACTTACCAAAATTCTCAACATCAGGTATATTCCTGGTTGGATCATCTTATTGATGGATATTTTTCACACCTTTTTATCTTTGATAATTTCTTACATTCTACGGTTCAACTTTATAGTTCAGGATGTTAGAACCAACTTCATTATTGGTAATTTTTTAATGATAATTGGCATTTATACGGCCGGATTTATCTGTTTGAGATCGCATAAACAAATAATTCGTCATAGCACTTTCCAGGGCATATCCAAAATATTACTGGTAGTTGTTGTTGTTAATCTGGCCATTATTATTTTAAGCGGTTTTTATTCCAGTTTTTACAATTCACAATTAATTCCGTATTCCATTTTGATTATTAATGCCTTCGTTTCATTCTGTTTGCTGGCTGGTAGCAGGATAATAATAAGAAAACTATTTGAAGTGGTTTCAAACATCAAGAAGGAACCTATAATCATTTTTGGCGCAGGTAAAATGGGATTAGCAGCGGCTAAAACCATATCAGATAACAGGTTTGCCAATTGGAAAGTAATAGCATTTATAGATGATGATCCAAAAAAGATCTCCAAAAACCTGGAAGGTATACCTATTTATGAACTGAAGCTGGTAAAGAAGATAACCAAAAGGTATTCAGTAAACAAAGTACTTATTGCTACCAGGAATATTTCTGCCGAAAGAAAAAATGAAGTTGCTTCATTTTTCATCGACAGGGGAATAAAAGTATCGATACCCTTTTCCCAGCAATCTCCCGATGATTTATTTAACATACATAGGTTTAGGGATATGAAAATCGAAGACCTGCTTGAGCGTGATCCGATCAATATCAATATCTACAAAATTGACGCTAAAATCAAAGGCAAAACTGTGTTGATCACAGGTGCCGCAGGTTCTATAGGAAGTGAAATTGTACGGCAGGTGGCAAAGTTTCAACCATGTATGTTGATATTGGTAGATGTGGCAGAAAGCCCCTTACACGGTATTGGTCTCGAGTTGGAGGAATGCAAGGACATCAATTACAAACTGGTGATTTCAAATGTGTGCAATGGAAGGCGTATGGAAAATATCTTTAAGAACTTTCAACCTGATGTTGTTTTTCATACGGCTGCATATAAGCATGTACCCATGATGGAAGATCATCCGTTGGAGTCTGTATTCAATAACATTTTTGGTACTAAAGTATTGGCTGATCTGTCTGTTAAATACAATGTAGATCGGTTTATATTCATCTCAACGGATAAAGCCGTAAACCCTACGAATGTAATGGGTGCATCTAAAAGAATTGCTGAAATGTATATTCAATCATTGAGTCAGTTCTTAACAGCCAATATGAATACCGATAACACAGGCCGGAAACCAACAAGTTTTATAACTACCCGATTTGGTAACGTACTCGCGTCCAATGGAAGCGTAGTACCCACATTTAAAGCCCAACTGGAGAAAGGCGGTCCAATTACAGTAACTCACCCGGAAATAACCAGGTTTTTTATGACCATTACGGAAGCGACCCAGTTGGTACTGGAAGCTGCAATAATGGGAAAAGGAGGGGAGATATTTGTTTTCGATATGGGCAAGTCGGTCAAAATTTTAGACCTGGCAAAAAAGATGATCGTCCTGGCGGGATATAAACCAGATGTTGATATTAGAATATTATACACAGGTTTACGTCCGGGTGAAAAATTATTTGAAGAAGTTCTTAGTGATCTTGAACATACATTGCCTACTTACCATCCAAAGATAAAGTTGGCACAGGCAAAGCACAACAGTTATTACAGTTTAAATGAATCGGTTAACAAATTAATTGAAGAGGCAAAGAAGGAGTTTGACTGGGAGTGCGTAAAACTTATGAAGAAAATCGTCCCTGAATTTATTAGCAATAACTCTAAATACGGACACCTTGATAATATCGAAAATAGGGAACAGTCAAATGGATTGTTTGAAGTTATTTCTAATTAAACTGGCTGGTTGTTGCTGATGGTCTGAGAATTGCTTTAGAAGGATTTACCTTAAAATTAGGAATAAATGATTCATTCACCTATTTTTATCAACGAAACCCTGTTTGATAAGAACTTTTTAAAACTATTAAAATTACTTGCCTGTGCGTCTGTCCTCCTGCTTTGGTTGTAAGAATATATATCTACATACCCTTTTCCTGGTCATTTTATTTTCTTCCTGTGCGTCATCAAAAAAAGTAGGATATTTTATAGACTTAAAAGATACATCCAGAATTTATTCTCAGATTATTGAAGCCACGCATGAGTTAAAATTACAACCGGATGATATAATTCAAATATTCATAAATAGTGTTAATCCTGAGGCGACTGCTGTTTTTAATTTGGGAAATACTACACCAACCGTTGGGGGAGCTTCTCACCTGGCCCAGGCCGGTTCTAACGATAATATAAATCATACCGCAGTAGCAGATCCAACAGGTGGTTATAAAGGATACCTTGTCAATAAGGATGGCGATATCGATTTTCCGGTTTTAGGAAGGCTAAAAGTGATGGGATTAACTACAAGCCAGTTAAAAGAGCAATTAAAGACAAAACTTGATAAATATTTAAGTGAACCAATTGTAAATGTCCGGTTATTAAATTACAGGATAACTGTACTTGGGGAGGTGGCAAGACCTGCATCTTATACGATTCCTGGTGAACACGTAACTATTGTCGAAGCCCTGGGTTTGGCCGGAGATCTTACTATTTATGGCAAACGGGAGAATGTATTACTGATCAGGGAAGAAAACGGACAAAGAAAGTTTATAAGACTGAACCTGAATTCATCAAATTTATTTCTGTCTCCATATTATTATTTAAAGCAAAATGATGCCCTTTATATTGAACCTGATAAGTCAAAACTAAATTCTTTGGATAATGGGTTTTACAGAAAAGCTACACTAACTGTCTCAATACTCAGTTTACTGGTGATTATTACATATCGAATATTACTAAAGTAGCCTTATGACGACAGAAAGTTTTCCGCAAAAATTTCAAAATTTTTCAAAAGACTCCTCTTTTGAAATTAAACAATCTATTTCAAATTATTTAAAGTATTGGCCTTTATTTCTTTTGTCTTCTTTTATAGGATTAATTATTGGTTTCCTTTATCTGCGTTTTACAGCTCCTACTTACCAGGTTTATAGCAAAATTTTAATCAAAAGTGACAATGGGAGTCCTGGCACTTCTCCTAATATATTAAATGAAATTGACTTCCTGAGCACAAAAAATAATGTAGATGGTGAGAACGAAATTCTAAAAACAGGCTATCTTTTACGGAAGGTTGTTGATGAATTAAATTTAAACGTTCAATATTTTACTAAAGGAAGTTTTAGGTGGATAGAAATATATAAAACCGCGCCGTTTAAAATTTCTGTCATTTCCCTTAAAGATAGTATTAACAAGATAGAATTAAAGTTTCATTTTTCGGATAATCTCGTATTTTCACTTAATAGCGATAAAATCAACGGAACTTTCCATTTCAATGATACAATTAGATCTCCGGAAATAAGTTTTAAAGTTGAACCCGGGGTTTCAAATAACCATTATGCTAAAGAATATCTTGTTAAAATAAATAATCCTGAAGCTTTTACTAATAATTATTTATATACTGCTTTTGTCACAATTGTTACAAAAACCGCGAATTTAATACAAATGCAGGTGCAGGAAACAGTGCCCCGTAAAGGCGAGGACCTGTTAAATAAACTTTACGAGGTTTATACCAGGATTAATCAGGAAAATAAGAATACAATGGTGGATACCTCCATCAACTTTATTGAAAATCGATTAAGAGTGGTCTCAGAAGAGCTATCAGGAGTTGAAAAAAATATGGAGCAATTTAAGAGAAATAATGAATTGCCTACAAATATACAGGACCAGGCAAAACTCGCCTTAACCAATTCAAATGAATTACAAAAACAATTAGTGCAGCAGGATGTTCAGATTTTAGTGATTGAGTCATTAGAAAACTACATTAACAATAACGCCGGAAGGATTGTCCCTGCAGCTTCGGGGATCAGCGATCCTGCTTATTTGGAATCTGTCCAGAAATACAATAATTGGGTATTGGAGCGGGATCGGCAATTATCCACTACCAAGCCGGATAACCCGCTGATCAAAAATTTAGACGCTCAGATTGACGGATTAAAGAAAGACCTCATCACAAGTCTGGAAAATGCCAAAGCAAGTATAAAAATTGGTAAAACTCAATTGTCTAAAAGAAATAGCGGTTTTTTAAATGATATAACTGCAGCACCGTCAAAGGAGCGGGCTTTTATTGATATTGCCCGGCAACAGAATCTCAAACAGGAGTTATACTTATACCTTTTACAAAAACGTGAAGAGATTGCAATTTCTAAAACCGGTACTTTATCAAATTACAGGTTAATTGAACCTGCGCGAACTAATCCAATTCCGATTAGCCCTAAAACTCCCTTAATCTACCTTATAACAATCGGGGCCGGTTTAATTCTTCCGGCAATTTTTATATTCTTCCGTAATTTTTTTAATAATAAAGTAAGGGATATAAAGGATATTACGTCAATCACAAATATTCCAATATTAGGTGAAATAGGTCACAGGAATTCAAAGGATTCAATCGTTTTTAAAAGCAATTTAAGGTCTGCATTAGCTGAACAATTCCGGACATTAAGAACAAATCTTGAATTTACATTTTCAGGGAAGGCACACCAGGTAATTATGATCACCTCGAGCATAAGTGGCGAGGGTAAAACCTTTTCATCGATTAATATTGCTTCGTCACTGGCCATATCGGGTAAAAAAGTGATTCTCCTTGAATTTGACCTTCGGAAACCCCTGATTTCTAAACAACTCTCCCTTTCTAACAACATTGGCATAAGCAATTTCCTGAATGCTGATGCACCGGTAGAAGAGATAGTACAGCAAACCTCCATACATCCTAATCTGTTCGTAATTAGTTCCGGACCGATTCCGGATAATCCGGGTGAACTGCTTTTACAGAACAGGATGTCCGGATTGTTCGATCATTTACGTTCATCATTTGATTATATTGTTTTGGATACTCCGGCATTCAGTATTGTATCTGATGCTTTGCTATTAGGAAAATACGCGGATATTACAATTTATGTAGTTCGTCAAAATTACACTTTTAAGCAACATGTAGAGATAATTAATGAACTTTTTGAGCATGCTAAAGTTCCGAACCTTTCGATAATCATCAATGACATAAATATGAATAGTAAGCATGGCTATAAGAAAGGTTACTATAAGTATTATGTTGATAACAAATAAGATAAATTACGCGGGAAAAAAATAAAATTTGCAAATAGGCAGGAGACACACTAGTATAATGTCAACTATAAAATGACTCGAAGTGATTACACGAATTTTATAAACGAATTTACCGCTGAATTAATTCGTATAATTCGTTTTTCATAGAAAGTTTCCACCCCAGGTTTAGGAATCGAATTATGAATAGTAAATCCATTTTAAATGCCGGAATATGGCAATTACTTAATGTAAGTCTTGCGGCTATTATTCAATTTTCTTACTATGGTTATTTAGCAAGGATTTTACCAAAATCAGACTTTGGTTTGCTCGCGTTGGCAACTGTATTTATAAACTTTGCAATGTTTGTAACGGAAGGCGGATTAGGAACTGCTTTGATTCAAAGAAGAAAAGTAGAACAGGGTCACATTTCAGTTGTAATGTTCTCTAATATTCTGATCGCCATTTTATTTTATGTTATTTATTATTTTTCTTCGGGAGCCATTGCAAATTTTTTTGGTAATTATGACCTGTCTTCCATTCTGAAAATACTCTCCCTTAATTTTATAATACAGGCATTTGGTTCAGTATCCTATAATATGTCTATTAAATATATGGAGTTTAAAAAGATTTGTATCATCGAAACGTTGGCTAACTTCTTGTCTTCCGTTATGGGAATAATCCTGGTAATGAAGGGGATGGGAATTTTAGGCGTTATTTACTCTACACTGGGCCGTTCCTTTATTCGCGCTGTCAGTTATATGGTTGCCAACAGAAAAAATATACTTATTTTATCAGCTATAAGCAAACAACATTTTACTGACCTCTATTCCTTTGGTGTGGGAATGACCCTGATCAGATTTAATAATTATTTAAATAGTTTTGGGTTTCAGTCCCTGATTGCAAAAGTAGTTCCACTGGCTTCTTTGGGCATATTTGAACGTTCCTACAGGATAATGATTATGCCGGCCTCTTATCTTGGAGGAATTGTAGATAGGGTAATGTTTCCCGGGATGTCACAATTTAATGACAATGATGAGAAGGTTTATAATTATGGCAAGAAAATGCTTCGTATAGTAAACGTTATTATGGTACCTGCAACGGCTTTATTTATTTTGTACACTAATGAAATAGTCATTTTATTATTAGGAGACAGATGGATGGATGCGGTACTTCCATTAAGGATATTATTTCTGTCTCTTCCCTTTAGGATATCTGTAATGATGTGTGATTCTGTGGTAAGGGCAAAAGGAAAAGTCTATATGGCTGCTCACAGGAAATTCTTATATACTTTTGTTCTTTTTTTAAGTGTTTGGGTCGCGAGTATTTGGGGAATAATTGGAATCTGTATCGCCACAAGCGCTGCAGCAATTTTCAATTATTTCAATATGATCTCGCTTGTCAGAAAGCTTTTTCAAACTGATCATTCTATATTTTTTGATCCGTTTATCGAACCATTGAAATTGGTTTGCCTGGTACTTGTTTTAACAGCCCCTGTTTATTTTTTTGTAAACAGTTTTTCCGGGTTCTATTTTACACCTTTTCTTACTTCTTTTTTATTGCTTATTGTCACTTTTTTTCTTATCTTTAAAATAAGGCCTTATATTTTTGGCGAAACGTTAAACTGGTTTATTGGACGTCTGAACCTGTACTATAAAAACCGGTGACTGGGTTTAAAATTAATCAGATTTTGAAAAGAACTAAGTCTTCCCAACATGGATAAAAAAATTAACTGCTTTCTTATTGGTGCGCAAAAAGCAGGAACTTCATCTTTTTATGACTGGATATCACAGCATCCCGAGATTGAAGGACCGGATCAAATGAAGGATATGCATTTTTTCACCTTAAATAGATATTTTCAAAAAGGATATAGCTGGCTCGAGTCTTTTTATGGTAATAAAAAAGGTGCAAAAGTACGATTACAGGGTGCTGTAAACTATATTTTTCTGGAAGAAGCTCCTGGAAAAATTTTAGAATATAACGCAGAAAGCAAATTTATTCTGATTCTCAGAAATCCGGTAAGGCGGGCATTTAGCGCCTTTAAATATTTTGAGAAATTAGGAGTTGAAAAACGCCCGTTTGCAGATTCACTAAGCGATGAATTTAATAAGCCAACAAAGGAAGATCATTTTCGGTACAATTTCACTTATATCAATCATGGCTATTATTGCAAGCAATTGCAAACATGGCTGAAATATTTCAGAAAAGAACAATTTTGCATTCTTATTTATGAAGAGGTATTTAAAAATCCCGAGAGTTATATTAAACAAGTCTTTGAATTTTTAGGGGTGAACGCAGATTTTAAGCCCCGGTTAACACGAAAAAACGAAACAGGCGAAGTAAAGTATCGGTGGCTTAATAATTTGATTTTTGCCAACCCTAAACTTTTGAAGGCCTTGAAAAAAGCAAAATTAGACAGGATAATTTCTTTTTCAATTCGCGTTAAATTTTTAAATTGGTTAAGAGACTGGAACACGGATAAAAATAAAAAGAAAGATACTTTCTTAAGTATGGAGGAGTATAAGGAGTTAATGAAAAATTATGAGGGAGATATTATCGGATTGTCACAATTATTAAATAAGAATTTCCTGGACGTATGGAAGTAGCTGGTTTATCCTGTTAAAGTTTTTCAAAATGTATTTTGAATAATTAGAGATATTGAAATGCGAATTTTATTTGTTATAACTGGTTTAGGACATGGAGGAGCCGAAAAACTTTTACTAACGAAGTGTGCGCATTTCCATGAAAAAGGGTTTCCCGTACAGGTTGTTTGTTTAACAAGAAGACTGGGACTTCTGGAGGATTTTCAAAGAATGGGTATTCAGGTAACATGCCTTGACATATCTAATACATATACCGCGTTCAGGGCAATAAATGTTTACCGGAAAATAGTTGATGAATTCAGGCCCTCCGTTATTCATGCTCACATGTTGCATGCTAATATTTTTTCGCGTATCGCTGCCATAGGCTGTAAAAAAAAATATGCAATTATTAATACGGTGCACGATACAAATAATAGAAAAAGATTCTTTTTAAACTCCCTTTATCAGCTTACCAACGGGAAAGTAGATTTAGTAACTGCCATTTCACAAGAAGCGTATCTCAATCACATAAGCAACACTAAAATTCCAAATGGCAAGATAATATGCATGGCAAATTTTGTTAATAATGATCAATTTAAGCAGGATAACAGTATTGCAGTAACATACAGGAGTAATTTGAATCTGCAGGAAAAATTTGTCTGGATTGCCGTAGGACGCTTTTTTCCTCAGAAAGATTATGGTAATTTACTCACTGCCTTCAGATTACTACGATCAAAATATCCCCAGGTAGTGTTGCTTATAGTAGGAAATGGACCTTTAGAAATGGAGGTGAATAATATGATTCTAAAAAATGACCTAAACAATTCAGTAAAAATGTTGGGTGTGAGGAACGACGTGTCTCAGTTATTAAATACGGCTGATGCGTATGTTATGTCATCAGCCTGGGAGGGCCAGCCGATAGCATTAATTGAAGCAGCGTCAACAAATTTACCGATTGTAGCTACCGATGTTGGTGGAAATAATACTATTGTAGTTGATGGTATTAATGGTTATTTAGTGCCTCCGAAAAATCCGCAGGCATTATTTGAAGGAATGGAAAAGATTGTAATGATGAGTAAAACCGATTTAATTGAAATGGGTAAAAATTCGAGAAAATGTGTTGAAAAGAATTTTGCAGTAGAAGATTTCGGTAGAAAATGGCTTGAAATATATAATGAGAAGGAAAAGTTATACAATTAACATGGGTAAATTATTCGTTTTTATTGATTAAATATATTTTTGATATTGGTATGTTTTTTTATTTTTAGAAGCCGGCAATAAGGATATGATAAACTTTTCAGCGTTTCAAATAACTGATGCTATAAGTATTATAGTCTTTTGCATGTATGCGTTTTACTTATCTTACTTGCTGTCCAGGCACGGCTATTTTTTTTTCTATCTTTTTCTTTTTCTTTCTTTGCTTCACTTTGTTGCTACAATTATTTACATACCCAACGGAAAAGATTCAATTAAGTATTTTACAATAGCATATAATTTAAATTTCAACCTGCAGGAGCCAACAATAGGGCAGGGGGTCGATTTCATTTATTACCTTACCTATTTTCTGATTCGGTTTTTAAGACTTTCCTATACAGGCTGTTACTTTTTCTGTTCATTTTTTGGTTTAACCGCTTATTATTTTATTATCAATACAATTATTTATTTAATAAACAAATATGATCTGTATTATAAAAAGGAATTTTTCTATATTTTATTGCTTCCCGGCCTGCATTATTGGAATGTTGCTTTAGGGAAAGATTCAATAATGTTTTTTTCAATTGCCTTTTTTTTCTCTGGAATTATGAGAAGAAATATTGTTTGGGTAGCAATCGGCGCATTATTAATAGGGATTATCCGTTCGCCCATTCTGGTGCTTTTTGTGGCAGGTGCAATTGTTGGTAATGTAGTGATGAACAAAAAAATTGGCCCTGTTCAGAAAAGTTTATTTATGTTATCAGGAATTGTACTGATTATTCTATTAATGCCGCTCGTGCAGGAGCGATTGAAATTACAATCAGTAGACTACGAGGGCGTGAACGATTATATCAATTACAGACTAACCTTGCTGCAGGGAAGGGATGCTTACATTGATATGTCCAATGCCAGTCCGCCAGTAAAATTCTTTAGTTTTCTTTTCAGGCCATTTTTTTATGATGTTCGGGATCTGAGAACTCTGGCGAGTTCTTTTGAAAATACTGTTTGGTTAGCCATGGCAATATTTGTATTTATAAACCTTAAAAAGAAGATGACCATTACACATTATGCAGCGATTTATAGTATGCTTTTTTTTAGCTTTATGAT
>JBDTWP010000226.1:0-11111 GCA_040006615.1 Ferruginibacter sp. | reverse complement strand
CTTCGCTCATTTTTCGACTTCGCTCATTTTTCGACTTCGCTCATTTTTCGACTTCGCTCAAAACTGGCGAAAATTTCCTTCGACTTCGCTCAGGACTGTTTACCTTTGTTGTTAGATATGCTGCCGGATTATCCCCATAAAATATTTTCCGATAAGCGCACAAGCTATACTCTACTCATGCTGGCGCTTGCGATGGATACGATGCGTTAAATTTTTTGTATAAAAGAATTTTAACCATTTTAATTCCAGTTATATGCATTCCACTGCAAAAAATAAAAGCAATACCATAAAAATTGAACCGGATTTTCTCCCCCTGCTGGGTACCGATTTTATAGAATTATATGTAGGCAACGCCAAACAGGCGGCACATTTTTATAAAACCGCTTTTGGCTTTCAATCCCTTGCATATGCGGGCCCTGAAACCGGTATGAAAGATAAAGTGAGCTATGTGATCCGGCAAAACAAACTCACTTTCGTTTTAACCACAGCTTTGACTCCGGGCAATTCAATTGCGGATCATATTCAAAGGCATGGGGATGGAGTAAAATTCCTTGCATTAAGAGTAGCCGATGCTTATGGTGCGTGGAATGAAACTACCCGTCGGGGCGGCAAAAGCTATTTGGCGCCCGTTTCTCTTAGAGATGATTCAGGGGAAGTGGTACTCAGCGGTATTCATACTTATGGAGATACCGTGCATTTATTCGTGGAAAGAAAAAATTATGCAGGTATTTTTATGCCTGGTTTTGCGGCGTTGAAATCCAGTTATAATCCTCCGGAAACAGGACTGCTATATGTAGATCATTGCGTGGGGAATGTAGGCTGGAACCAGATGAATCCGTGGGTAAGATTTTATGAAGACGTAATGGGCTTCCGCAATATTTTAACCTTTGATGACAATGATATTTCAACCGAATACTCCGCATTGATGAGTAAAGTGATGAGTAACGGAAACGGCTTTGTTAAATTTCCGATCAATGAGCCTGCCGCCGGAAAAAAGAAAAGCCAGGTAGAAGAATACCTTGATTTTTACAATGGAGAAGGGGTACAGCACGTGGCGATCGCAACAGGGGATATTGTTAAAACCGTAACGGAACTTCAAAAACGTGGGATTGAATTTTTAAAAATACCCGGAACTTATTATAATGATCTGTTGGACAGGGTTGGCAAAATTGATGAGGACCTGGAACCATTAAGTAAGCTTGGAATACTAGTTGACCGGGATAATGAAGGGTATTTGCTGCAAATTTTTAGTAAGCCCCTGCAAGACCGGCCTACTCTTTTTTTTGAGATCATACAGCGTAAAGGCGCTAAAAGTTTCGGCAAAGGAAATTTTAAAGCATTGTTCGAAGCATTGGAGAGAGAACAGGATGCAAGGGGGAATCTGTAATGGCTGACGCCAGGCATCTTTTTTCTGGCTGGCATTTAACTAAGCAAACTTCAATAAATTTGCTATTTTTACGTTAATAGATTAATTCCATTTTATTATCGATGACTACCCGGGTTTTAAAATTCGTTCTTATTGGTTTTTTTGCATTCATTGCAACTGATTCCTTGTTTTCGCAAACTTCATATGTTAATTATGTAAGATCATCTGGTAAATCCACAGATTTTTTTAATAAGGTGGAAGATTCCCTGAAAAAACAATTTGAAGAAAAGAAGCTGCAATGGCCGCCCCAGCAATTATATCTTAGAAGTTTTAAATACGACCGGCAACTGGAGATATGGGTAAAAGAAGATGTCAAAACAGCCTTCAAATTGTTTAAAACATACAAAGTTTGCATGCAAAGCGGAACAATGGGTCCGAAACGCATGGAAGGCGATTATCAGGTACCTGAAGGGTTTTATTATATCAATGAATTCAATCCTAATAGCAACTACCATTTAGCATTAGGGCTGAATTATCCTAATGCGTCTGATAAATTGCTGAGTGATTCATTACGCCCGGGAAATAGTATTTATATTCACGGAAGTTGCGTATCAACCGGCTGTATCCCAATCACCGATTTCCCAATTGAGGAGCTATTTGTAATGGCATTGCAGGTAAAAGAACTGGGACAAGACTTTATTCCGGTACACGTATTTCCTATAAAATACAATGTAAAAAAATCTCTTGAATACCTGGCACAGGCTACAAAAGAAAACCAATCGCTACAGGCATTCGCCGTAACATTAAAAGGCGCATTTGATTATTTTGAAGCAAAAAAGTTATTGCCCGTTATCCTCGTTAACAAGAAGGGGCAATATATCATTAATTAGTTAGTGGCAAAATTTTTGGAATTTCTTAAACATCAGGCGAACGGTCTCCTTTAGAAATGAAGAATTATCTAATAGACACTTTTAATTATAATGACCTTACCAATAAGAAATTACTGGAAAAGATCAGGCTGCTTGGCCACAAAGAAGAAAGTATAAAATTATTCAGCCATTTGATCAATTCACAATATAAATGGATGGCGAGGATCTTGCAGGAACCGGACGCTAATAACCGGAGCTGGTGGGAACCAGTTTATGATTTCGACAAACTGTCGGAAGAATGGACTAAAAGCCTCGATCTTTGGATAAGCTATATTACTGAAAAGACGGAAGCCGAATTGTCAATAGAAGTCATATTTACCGGCTTTGACAATGGACGATGGGCTGCAAAACCTGTTGACATCGCATTACAATTAAATTACCATTCAATACATCATAGAGCACAAATACAAACAATAATCCGGCAACAGGGAATTGAACCAGACTTCGTTGACTATATTGGAACCAGGTATAGAAAACTTAGTTGAACCAATTTCAGAATTAATTACTTCGTGATATTAGACAAATCACTGGTCAGTCATCCTTCAATAACAACTGTATGGTGTCCTTTGTTTTTTGACTCAGTAACTGGATCCTGCCAGAGGTTAACTTTTGTATAATAGCTTCATTATAATGACGGATCGTTAACAACTCGCAGTTTTTTTCTATCTGGACATCAAAAATTTCGCTCGCTGCCAAAGCAAGCTTTTCAATTTTCCCCGCATTGTCATCCAGGCAACAAAGCAGGCTGATAGCTCCGTTTTGTGAAAGGTTGGGCCTGATCTTACAATCCACAAATAATTCGTGCAGTTTACCAGCTAATATATCCTCTACAAAAGAATAATCACGGGAGCTTAATTGCATTAAAACCTGTTTTTCTTTCAATACAATCACTGGGGGTAGTTGATGAACAGGCTGGTTACTGATGAAAGTACCTGCCAATGCAGGTTTCAAGAAGCACCTTACGTGCAGGGGAATATCCTTGTTTTGTAATGGTTTTATGGTTTTTGGATGAATCACCTGTGCCCCATAATAAGCCATTTCAATTACCTCCAGGTAACTCAATGTGCTTATAAACTGTGCATCAGGAAATTGTTTGGGATCAGCGTTCATCACCCCTTCCACGTCTTTCCAGATCGTCTGGCTTTCTGCATTCAGCATATTGGCAAAGATCGCGGCGGTAAAATCACTGCCTTCCCTGCCCAGCGTGGTGCTTTCATTTTCATCAGTGGCACCAATGAATCCCTGTGTAACCAGGATATCAGTGCTTTCAAACAAAGGAACAACTACATCCAGAACCTTATGTTGCGTAAAACTCCAGTCGATATTGGCATCCCTGAAATTATCATCAGTTCTTAAAATATCCCTTACATCTACCCATTGATTAATAATTCCAATAGTATTAAGATAATTGCTCATGATAGCGGTACTCAGCAATTCACCACAACAAACTATCTGGTCGTAATAATAGTCATAGTCCCTTACGGGCTTATCATGAAGCAACCATTCCACTTCTGTGAAGATATCCCTGATCCCCTGAACCGGTATATTGGATAATTGCTCTGATACGCTGATATGCTCTTCCTTTATCTGTTGAAACAGCAGAAGCGCTTCAGTTTTATCGCCGGAATAAAATGCATGGGCAACTTTTTCAAGCGCATTGGTGATCTTACCCATTGCTGAGATAATAATCAGTAGTTTTTCGCCCTGGTAAGATTGAATAATTCTGGCAACGTTATGAATTCTTTCAATACTGTTTATACTTGCACCTCCAAACTTAAATACCTGCATTGAATAAATTTAATAATTAAAAAATCCAAAAATTAAGAAGATTGCCAGCCTTTGACAGCCCCTAAGTTACTTAACAATAGTCTTTCAAATCAACAAACCCGTATTAATAAACGCTTCAAATCACTGAGCTTCGGTAACTCCCCCTGCGGGCAGCGGGGCTTTTGCCATGTTTGATATTCTCACTACATTTGGACCGCAAATCTAAAATCTAAAATCTGCAATCAAAAATTTAGTATGATTATTAATCGCAGAGTACAAACCCTCGATGAGTTCACAATTCAGCAAATGAGAGACTTTCCAAATGCAACCGGTGAACTTTCAGGACTCTTACGTGATATTGGATTGGCCTCTAAAAGAGTGAATGTGGAGGTAAATAAAGCCGGGTTAGTCGATATTTTAGGTGATGCAGGTAGTGTAAATGTGCAGGGGGAAGAGGTGAAGAAGTTGGATGTATATGCCAATAACCAGTTTGTGGGCGTACTGCGGCATGGTATTAGTTGCGCAGGCATCGGCAGCGAAGAACTGGATGATATTTTGGTTTTTGATGACGAAATCAGTAATAATAGCAAATATGTTTGCCTGTTTGATCCATTGGATGGCAGTGCAAATATTGACGTGAATGTTTCTATCGGAACTATTTTTAGCGTATTCAGACGCATAACACTTGTTGGCACACCGGTAAAATTGGAAGATTTTTTACAACAGGGTTTGAAGCAGGTTGCCGCGGGTTATATAATTTACGGCTCGTCCACCATACTGGTGTATGCCACCCGAAGGGGCGTAAATGGGTTTACTTTGGATCCTTCCATCGGGGAGTACACGTTGAGTCATCCCGGTATTCAATGCCCGCCAACCGGGAAAATTTATTCTGTGAACCATGGCAATTTTTTCCAGTATGAGGAGAATGTCAGAAAATATATTAATGTATGCCAGCAAAAGACCATATCAGGCGGTGGCCCCTATACGCAACGGTATATCGGCAGCATGGTGAGTGATGTACATCGCAACCTGGTCAAGGGGGGGATATTCATGTATCCGGCTATAAAGTCAAAGCCGGGCGGTAAACTTCGGTTATTATATGAATGTAATCCTTTTGCGTTTATCGCTGAAGTTGCAGGAGGAAAAGCTACCGATGGCAGACAACGAATACTCGAAATACAACCAACTGCAATCCATCAACGCACACCTTTTTTTGTAGGGAGTAAACTAATGATGGAAGAGTTGGAAACGTATTTAAATGCTACCTGAAGAAAGGATCAGGGTACCGTTTTCATTAATTTTATCCTAAATATATTTTTAACAATTCTTTGTTGGCCCTAAAATAAATTGCCAAAATTAATCGGGTCTAAAAGTCCAGCCAGGGATCTAAAGTATGCAAAACATAATCATATCAGTTAAAAATTTAAAAAAGAATTATGGTTCTTTTGAAGCGGTTAAAGGCATTTCTTTTGATGTATTTGAAGGTGAGATTTTTGGCTTGCTGGGTCCGAATGGTGCCGGGAAATCTACTACCCTTGAGATTATGGAAACATTGCGCCAAAAGACAAGTGGTGAAGTAATCGTCAACGGGTTCGACCTTGACAAGCAGCCGGAAAGTATAAAAAAAATAATTGGGGTGCAGTTGCAAACCTCGGGCTTTTATCCCGGCTTAAATTTGCTGGAGCTGATCGCATTGTTTTCAGGTCTGTATAACCAGCCCGTGGAGCCAATGGAATTATTAAAACTGGTGAATCTTGCCGATAAGGCAAAAAATAGATATAAGGAGATGAGCGGGGGGCAAAAACAAAGGTTTTCAATTGCTACTACGCTGATTAATAAACCCAAAATTGTTTTTCTTGATGAGCCTACAACAGGTCTTGATCCGCAGGCCCGCAGAAACCTGTGGGAACTGGTTAAAGACATCAGGAGAAAAGGTACTACAGTGATCATGACCACGCATTATATGGATGAGGCGGAACAATTATGTGACCGCATCGCTATCATGGATGAAGGCAGGATCATTGCATTAGCTTCACCCGACAAAATGATTGACGACCTGGTTGCTGCAGGTTTTGAAAAACCCAAACCGATGAAATCGGCAAACCTTGAAGATGTTTTTATCAGCCTTACCGGTAAAGAAATGAGAGACGAATAATTTTAAATACTATTATTAAATTTAAAACAAACAAATGAAGCAGTTTTTTTTAACAATTATTGTATCAGTAATGGCAGGTATTGCCGTACATGCACAGGCAAAACCGAAGTTAAAGATAGTAAATCCGGCGGCAACAAGAGCTAAACCGGCAGCAGGGCTTTTAAAGAATCCATTAGATTCCTTCAGTTATGCACTGGGATTGAATATCGCAAGTAACTTAAAACAACAGGGTATTGATAAGATCAATTATGCTTCCATGCAAAAAGCACTCGATGATGTGTTTAATATGAAACCGGTTTTGCTGGATGATAAACAGGCGAATAAGTGCATTCAGCAAAAGCTACAGGAGAATATGGCCAAAAGAAATGATTTGGATAAAGCAAAAATTGCCATAGTAAAAACGCAAGGCACAACGTTTTTGGCAGCCAACAAAAAAAGAGAAGGTGTTATAACCTTACCCGACGGTTTGCAATATGAAGTATTGAAAAAAGGGGATGCCAGTTCCCCTGCACTAAAACTCCAGGATACATTTGTCGTCCATTATGCCGGCACCTTAATTGACGGCAGGAAATTTGACAATTCATATGACAGAGGGCAGCCACTAACCATGGCTGTTAGTGACGTAATAAATGGCTGGAAAGAGATACTGCAGCTAATGCACGTTGGCGACAAATGGAAAGCGTATATTCCAAGTGAACTGGGTTATGGCGACAGAGGTTCCGGCGCTAATATTCCGGGCGGCTCAACATTGATTTTTGAATTGGAACTGTTGGGTATTAAACCTGCAGCAACACCCGAAACACCAAAGCAAAATTAATTATGGAAGACCTTCGTTATCCGGTTGGTAAATATGAACCGCAACCATTTTCTGAAAAGCAATTACAGGAATGGTTGACTGATATCAGATTTTTGCCACAGCATTTGGAAAATGCAATATTGAATTTAGACGAAAGCCAGATCAATACGCCTTACAGGCCGGAGGGATGGACCGTCAAGCAATTGGTTCATCATGTGGCCGATAGTCACATGAACGCATATATTCGTTTTAAACTGGGGCTTACAGAAGAAAATCCCGCAATTAAGCCTTATGATGAAGGAGCGTGGGCCAATTTAATTGATACCCAAAATTTGCCGGTAAATATATCTCTCACCTTATTGCATGCATTACATGCAAGATGGTCAGAAGTATTAAATGGCATTTTAACGCAAGACTGGAACCGCACCGTCTATCATCCGGAACAGAAAAAGGACATAACGCTCTGGCATTTGCTCGGTATGTACGCCTGGCATGGCAGGCATCATGTGGCCCATGTTACGGCATTGCGGGAAAGAATGACCTGGTAATACAGGTTGATTGGATGATTAGCTGAAAAGATATCAGAAGTTCCCCAAACATTTCAACCAATCAACGTTTCAAAAACTCAACAAATCAACATGCACTGGAAAACACTTTCCTCGGAATACATTTCAAGACACCCATATTTCACCGCAAGAAGGGATACCTGCGAAATGCCGGATGGGAAGATCATTGATGCATATTATGTAGTAGAACTACCACTCACGGTTTGTGCATTGGCAATTACCGCAGATGGGAAGGCACTTGTGATAAGACAATACCGGCATCCAATAGCGGAAACTATTATTGAGCTGCCGGGTGGCTTTATCGATAAGGATGAGGATCCCGCGAATGCAATTGGAAGAGAACTACTTGAAGAAACAGGTTATGAATTTACTTCGATCGAATATGTCGGAAAGGTTGCGGCCAACCCGGGCGTATTGACTGGCTATACATATTTGTATCTGGCCCGGGATGGTAAAAAGATTGCAACTCAAAGTCTTGATCATAATGAGGAAATTGAACTGCTGCTTTTACCAGTGGAGGAACTTAGGGCCATGTTAATAAGAAATGAAATTGTACAATCGCTGCATGCGTGTTGCCTGTTATATGCTTTTCAAAAACTGGATTCACCGGCGAGCTAATTGATAGATCTGGCAGTTAAAATATTGATATTGGCAGGCTAACCCACCTACTGTAGAAAACATGAAAACAAAAAATAGCTTAATCACTCTAAGTCCCTCGATTGCATTGATAACGCTCTCCTTTTTCTCAGCAACAATGAAAATAAACAATGCCGTTGCCACAGACTATTATATTTCCGCAAAAGGAAATGATGCCGCTGATGGACTTACTCCTGCTACATCCTGGTTGACTATTGAAAAAATAAACAAGGCCAGGTTTTCTCCGGGTGATTCAATATTATTTCAACGTGGAGATTCATGGAGGGAGGGACAGGCTTTGTATGGATCGTCTGATGGAATGCCGGGACATCCGGTAGTATACGGGGCCTATGGAAAAGGTGCAAAGCCTTTAATATTAGCTAGTAAGGATATTAGCGCATCAATGTTCTGGGCAAAGAGTTCTAAAGATATCTGGAAAACAACTTCAAAAATAAATATTACAAGCAGGGATTTGATACTGGGAAAATCGAGATCCAGACAAATAACCCCCGATATAGCCAACCTGATCTTCAATAATGAAAAATTGACTGGTTTCAAAAAGAGGTTCCTGGCAGATCTAAAAACACAGGGTGATTTTTGCTTAGACCTGGACGACACCATATTATATTTGTACTCCACGGTGAATCCATCTGTATACTATAAAAAAATCGAAGCCACGGGAATAAGGAATGCTGAAAACAATATTGAAATTATTAATAGACATTACCTGGCATTTGTTAATCTTGATATCCGGTATTCTAAAAATAACGGGATTTTACTGCGCGACTGTAGTAATATTGAAATCACCGGTTGTGATTTTTCCTGGATTGGTGGTTGTTATTTTCCAATCGATACCTATATGCGTAGTTCAGACCCGAACCCTGCCAGGATGGGTAATGGAATTCAGTTATGGCAGGGAAATTCCGACGTTACCATAAAGAATTGTAACATCAGCGAAGTCTATGATGCAGGCATTTCTCCCCAGGGTGTAGGCGCTGTTTATTCTATTCAGAATCTGCGGATTCATCATAATCTTATCAGGGATTGTTTTTATTCCTTTGAGTTCTGGGGTCACGAAGCAGGCTCAACAGGAAAAAATATATTCTTTGAAAATAATACCTGCCTCAATAGCGGGGGTGGTTGGAGCACGGCACAAAGACCAGACAAAGAACGTTGTGCTCATCTGCAGTTTAGCTCCAGCAAAATGTCATTTTCAAATGTATTTATAAGAAATAATATTTTTTATGAATCGTTTTGTTTCTGTTCGGATGGCAAGGCAGAAAGTAACGGTTCAAATACTGATGCTGTCTGGGATGCTTTCACAATTGATAACAATTGCTATTACCAATCATCAAAGAAAAAACAAATTATAAGATGGAGAGGAGGTTCAGCAAAAGGAGGAGGTGATTATTTTATGGATGATTTAAAGGCATACCAGGCAAAATCGGGGAAAGAGTTACATACCATTTTTACTGATCCGAAGCTTGGGTCGGATTTTAGATTGCAACCCGGTTCTCCGGCTATTGACGCGGGAATTGACATTGGATACACATATACCGGGGTAGCGCCGGATATGGGGGCTTTTGAATTTGCCGGTGGCAGCAGCAATCCTCCTGCAATTAGAAGATCGGGTAGTTCAAAAACGAAAAATTAAGTTTAGCAGGGGCCATAGTGAAATAAAAAATGACAAGTGTATTCGAACTTTATATTATCTGCACGATTGAAGAAACGAAAAATCAGGTATTAATTTTTTCAATATTCCATCATCAACGGAATCCGGTAACGAAATTTAGAAAAAAAATTTATAAATGAATTCTTTGCTTCTAAACTCATCGTTATACCTGGTCAACTGCAACTTCTCCTACTAAAAATACACTCCCGCAAACAATAATCATATCATATTGGTCAGCTTGCTGTTTGGCCGACCTGATAGCGTCATTCACATCGCCAAAACTATCTCCTGTCAGACCATATTCCGCTGCTTTCATCTTTAGGTCATTGGCAGGCAGGGCCCTTGGTATATGCGCACTGGCAAAATAATAATGCGCTTCTTTTGGTAAGGTGCCTAATAACTTTGAAATCTCTTTATCTTTAACCATTCCCAATACAAAGTGCAGTTTCTTTTTTGCAGTATCGTTGCTGCCTTCAAGGTAGTTAACCGCCTGCTCAAGTACCTGCCTGATCCCATCCTCATTGTGCGCCACATCCAGCACAACAAGTGGTTTTTCTGCTATCACATCCCATCTGCCTTGCAGGCCGGTTAATTTTTTTACATTGGCCAGGGCAAATTTTTCAGCTTCACTATTGATGATAAATCCCTGGTTTTTTAATATGCCTTCGGCGCATACAACCGTTCGCAGGTTTTTTACCTGGTAAATTCCGTTCAGGTCGAGCGTAAAACTTTCCGTCTTATTTTGAGCTGTACTTTTTATGGCACATGTTAATTGCAGGGCAGTTGATTGGATATTGAAGATCTCATATTCATTTTGAGCAAAATGAATGGGTGCATTACACGCGGTTGCTTTATTCATAAATATGGCTTTCGATTCATTGATATATTCACCAATTACCACCGGTACGGAGGGTTTGATAATACCCGCTTTTTCCCATGCGATTTTTTCCAGGGTATCCCCCAGGATATTCATGTGATCATACCCGATATTGGTAATGATGGATAGGATAGGTGTAATTACATTCGTACTGTCCAACCTTCCGCCGAGACCTGTTTCTATAACGGCAATGTCTACCCGTTCCTTTGCAAAATACTCAAATGCCATGGCAACTGTCAATTTGCTTAGATATAAAATTATTATAAGGATCATAAGGGCCATCGTTGATCATGGAGGGTAATCCCCATTCACCATTTCTTCCGAGATCAATCTTATCCATTTCTAAC
>JBDTWP010000225.1:0-11208 GCA_040006615.1 Ferruginibacter sp. | reverse complement strand
GTGCGGATGCGGATGGCACGATCAGCGGTTACGCATGGACAAAAATTTCCGGGCCCGCAACAGGAACGATTGCAACGCCAAATGCTGTATCTACTGCATTGACCAGCCTTGTGCAGGGAGTTTATCAATATCAATTGACAGTTACGGATAACAATGGTGCAACAGGAAAAGATACGGTGCAGGTAACTGTGAATGCAGCGCCGTCAGCAAATGCGGGTACGGATAAACTTATCAGCTTGCCAACAAATACCACTACTCTCACAGGCACCGGTACAGATTCGGATGGCACGATCAGCAGTTATTTATGGGCAAAAATATCAGGCCCCGCTACAGGAACGATTGCAACACCCAATGCTGCGACGACCGCGTTAACCAGCCTTGTGCAGGGAGTTTATCAGTATCAATTGACCGTTACGGATAACAATGGTGCAACAGGAAAAGATACGGTCAAGGTAACAGTGAATGCAGCGCCGTCAGCAAATGCGGGTACGGATAAACTTATCAGCTTGCCAACAAATACCACTACTCTCACAGGCACCGGTACAGATTCGGATGGCACGATCAGCAGTTATTTATGGGCAAAAATATCAGGCCCCGCTACAGGAACGATTGCAACACCCAATGCTGCGACGACCGCGTTAACCAGCCTTGTGCAGGGAGTTTATCAGTATCAATTGACCGTTACGGATAACAATGGTGCAACAGGAAAAGATACGGTCAAGGTAACAGTGAATGCAGCGCCTACAGCAAATGCGGGTACGGATAAACTTATCAGCTTACCAACAAATACCACTACCCTCACAGGCACCGGTACAGATTCGGATGGCACGATCAGCAGTTATGCATGGGTAAAAATATCAGGCCCCACTACAGGAACGATTGCAACACCCAATGCTGCGACGACCGCATTAACCAGCCTTGTGCAGGGAGTTTATCAGTATCAATTGACCGTAATGGATAACAGGGGGACAACTGGAAATGATATAATACAAGTAACTGTGAATGCAGCACCGATTGCAAATGCGGGTACTGATAAATTGATTATATTACCAACAAATTCTACCACCCTTTCCGGTACGGGTACTGATGCTGATGGCACCGTAAACAGCTATGCATGGATAAAAATATCAGGGCCTTCATCCGGAACCATTGCAACACCCAATGCCGCCACTACTGCACTAAATAGCCTGATACAGGGAGTTTATAAATATCAATTGACCGTAACGGATAACAAGGGGGCAACTGGAAAGGATACGGTTCAGGTAACCGTAAGTACAAATGCAGCGCCGGTTGCAAATGCAGGTATTGATAAAATAATCACCTTGCCAACAAAAACAACTACCATAAATGGTACTGGTACAGATGCAGATGGTACGATCAGCAGTTTTGCATGGGTAAAAATTTCCGGGCCTTCATCAGGATCCATTGCGAGCCCCAATGCTGCATCTACCGTTCTTAATAACCTGGTACAGGGAGTTTATCAATATCAATTGACCGTAACGGACAATAAGGGAGCAACAGGAAAAGATACTGTGCAGGTAATAGTGAATGCAGTGCCGGTAGCAAATGCCGGAATCGATAAACTAATCAGCTTACCAACAAATTCTACCAGCTTAACCGGAACCGGTTCAGATGCGGATGGCACTATTAGCAGTTATGCATGGCTCAAAATATCAGGGCCTTCTTCCGGAACGATTGCGAGCCCAAATGCGGCAACTACCTCACTTAATAACCTGGCCCAGGGGGTTTACAAGTACCAATTGACCGTTACAGATAACAGGGGAGCAACCGCAAAGGATACAATGCAGGTAACCGTGAATGCGGCGCCTGTAGCAAACGCCGGGTCTGATAAAATAATTACTTTACCAACAAATACAACCAGCCTAACTGGTTCCGGTACCGATGCCGATGGCACGATCAGCAGTTATGCATGGCTAAAAATATCGGGACCTTCATCCGGAACGATTGCAAGCCCCAATTCAGCAAGCACTGCCCTCAATAACTTGGTCCAGGGAACTTACCAATATCAACTTACAGTAACGGATAATAGGGGAGCAACAGGAAAAGACACGGTACAGGTAATTGTGAATGCATCCGGGGCTGCCTTTGTCATAAATTCAGTATCTGGTAAAAATATCATAATGCATATAATCAATACGAATTTAGGCGTTATTGGTGCAGATGCTTACGGCATGATCAGCAGTTTCTGATTAGTGCAGAATATTATGGTTAAGTGCCTGCACTATTCCTACACAATATGCTAAGTTAATGCTGGCTGAATTTGATTTTAGTTAAATACCTACAGCTTTGTTGCATTCATGGAGCAGGATGAATTTGGAATGCACCTGCAAGTATATTAACAGGTAATTCTTTTATTTATCTTTAAGAAAACAAAATTGGCCCTGTCAGATTATTATGTTTAAATTATTAATTAATGAAAGACTTTTGGAACGGGAGGTATGGTGAATTAGAATATATTTACGGAGAAGAACCCAATATATTCTTCGCAGAACAACTCCATAAAATAAAGCCTGGAAAAATCATTTTACCGTGTGAAGGTGAGGGTAGAAATGGTGTATATGCAGCATCTCAAGGCTGGAATGTGAATGCTTTTGATTTAAGTGAAGCAGGCAAAGCAAAAGCATTGCAATTAGCGAATAAAAAAGGGGTTGAGCTGAATTATATTATTGAAGATGCAAATACCGTAAACTATACGGAAAATAGTGTTGATGCCGTTGCATTTATTTATGCTCACTTCCCTCCCGATACCCGTAAACTAATACATCAAAAAGCAATAAGTTGGTTGAAACCAGGCGGCAGAATTATAGTAGAGGCATTTAATCCTCAACAGTTACAAAACAATTCTGGCGGCCCCAAAGATTTATCAATGCTTTATACAGAAAATATTATCAAAGAAGATTTTGGAAGACTCAAAATTGAATGCGTTCAAATGGTTCGGGCTGAATTAAAGGAAGGTAAATACCACGAAGGGATGTCGGATATTATACGATTTGTGGGTATAAAAATATGAAACTAATGCGCTGCAATCAGCCTGCAACCAGTTAAACAATGATGACTTGAATATTATGGATCGTTAATTCTTATCAAACATTTTTTTGGCGAACATTATATGCCACGTACCTCTTACATCACCAGTTTTGTAGCCCTTTTCTTTGTCTGCCGAATACAAGGAATCAATTACGGTTAGTAAGGGGTGCATTGCAAATTGTCGTGGAACAGGTGGGCATCAATTCATGATCGGAAAATATATAAATTATTTATTGAAATTTTTTATAATTTTCCCTTGTTACCAATTGAAAGGGTATGTAATTAAGATGTTTCATTGTTTTCTTTTCAGTAGCTTGTTTTGCAAGTTCCAGCGCTAATGATGCCTGTCCATTTGCATCCTGGAAAACAGTTGCAGCCATTTTATTTTCTTCTACGGAACGCAATGCGTCTTTTATGGCGTCAATACCAATTACAAAAATATTTTTTTGCCTGCCGGCTCCCTCGATTGCTTTATAGGCCCCTAATGCCATTTCATCATTTAACGCGATGACTGCATTGATTTCTTTCCCGGTTGAGATCCAGTTCTCCATCAGAGATAGCCCCTGTGCACGGTCCCAATTTGCAGTTTGCTCAAATACAATTTTAATGGACGGATATTGAATTAATACCTTTTGAATACCTTCACTTCTTTCTATTTCAGCCGAATGGCCGTAAGCGCCATGAATGATAGCTATGTTCCCTTTTCCTTTTATCAAATCCACAATCTTTGTAGCGACGATGCGGCCAGCCTCTTTATCTTCACTTCCCACATATGCATTTGCTTTATCTAAATTTGAGACAACTGCATTTACTACAATAATCGGGATACCTTCCTGTACTGCCTTATTAACGGCAGGGGCTGAACCATTTTTATCGAAAGGATTTAGAATAATCGCATCTACTCCTAACGAAATAAAATTTTCTATTTGTGAAACCTGGTTCTCAGCTTTTCCCTGTCCATCTGATTCAATAAGTTCAATGCCCAGTTCCTTCGCCTTTTTTCTCATGCCGTCCTGTATATTTATTATAAACTCATTTTGCAAATTCTGGTAAGAAACACCTACCCTTAGTTTTTTATTCTTATCCCCGCTTTTACATCCATACATAACAGCGCCAAGCACCAGCCACAACAATATTTTTATATGCCTGTCCATAACTACTAATTTTTTGCGTTTAAAATTCCTACTTATCTGTTCCCTGATTTTTATCCACCATTACAGCAAGTACAATTATTCCGCCTTTTACAATTTGTTGCCAGTAAGATGATACACTCAAAAGATCAAGCCCGTTTGAAATGACGCCTATGATAAGCGCACCCATGATCGTTCCCCCGATAGTACCGATTCCCCCTTTCAGACTTGAACCACCAATGACGACTGCTGCAATGGCATCCAGTTCATATCCGGCCCCGCCAACAGGCGAACCCGTCATTATTCTTGATGATAAAACAATACCCGCAAGCCCTGCAAAGAAACCTGCCATGGTGTAAACTATAATTTTTTTTTGATCCGTATTCACACCGGATATCCTGGCAGCCAACTCATTGCCTCCTGTTGCATATATATGCCGCCCAAATTTTGTGTAATTTAAGACCAGCATACCCCAGGCAGCAACTGCCAAAAAAATAATTGCGGGAATTGGCAAACCAAAAAAATATCCTCCTCCAATATGATTATACTGGTCACTCAAATTGATTACCGGGCGGCCATTACTATAGACCAGGGCAACTCCCCTTGCAATGGTCATCATTCCCAGCGTTACGATAAAGGGGGGAAGCCTTCTTTTTGCTATTAATACCCCATTCAGAAAACCGCAGGCACTACCAGCAAGCAAGCCAATAACCAGTGGAACAAATAGCGAATAGTCTCCGGGATGCGCATAAGTGGACGCAAAAACTGCAGACAGGGCAACAATGGATCCAACAGATAAATCAATACCCCCGGAAATTATTACAAAAGTCATCCCAACCGCTACAATACCATTGATTGAAATTTGCTTTAAAATATTTAACAGGTTCCCGGTTCTTAAAAAATATGGCGAAGAAACCGCCATTGTAATTGCAAGCAACAGAAATGCAATATAAATCCCATATTTGGCGGTAAATCGTTTCATAACATCTATCCAATGAATGTCAGGCTCAGTTATGTGGTTTGGTTTGAAACAACATAGCGGCTTGCAAAATGTTCTCCTGGGTACAATTCCCTATCTTCATGTCTGCGGTAATTCTACCCTCACACATAACCAGCACCCGGTCACAAAGACCTAATATTTCTGAATTATCCGACGAAATCATAACAATCGTTTTCCCATTTTCAGCGAGTTGGTTAATCAGTTTATAGATCTCGGCCCTGGCCCCGATATCTACTCCCAGTGTTGGCTCATCAAGAAACAAAATTTCGGGATCAGTGAGTAGCCATTTTGCCAAAACAACTTTTTGCTGGTTTCCACCACTCAGGGTACGTGTTATTTGACGGGCTGAAGAGACTTTGATATTCAGCTTCGAAATCATTGCATCAACAGCAGATTTTTCAGCTTTTAAATTTAATAACTGGCCAAACCTGCAATAATTCCGTAAACTGCACAATGTTATGTTTTGTCTTACGGGTCCATCCAAAAATAAACCTTTTTGTTTTCTGTCTTCTGTTACCAAAGAAATTTTATTTTTTATCGCATTGAGGGGTGTCCTGGGATTTACTTTTTTATTGTTAATAAAAACTCCTCCTGAATCCTTTTTATGAATTCCAAAAATACATTCAAGTAATTCTGTTCTGCCAGCACCCATAAGCCCCGTTATCCCAAGTATTTCTCCCTTGTGTGCGACGAAACTAATTTTATCGAAATGGTTTTTTTTGGAAATCTCCTTAATCTCTAAAACAACTTCACCAGGCAGATTAGTTTTTACAGGAAACACCTGCTTCAGTTCCCGGCCGATCATAGCCTGGATCAATGTTTGGTTAGTAAAATCATTCAATGGCCTGGAGTCAATAAATTGTCCGTCCCTGAGTATAGTAATGGTATCACAAATTGAAAAAATTTCTTCCATCCTGTGAGAGATATAGATAATGGCTATCCCTTTTTGTTTTAAGTTTTTGATTACAGAAAAAAGTTGATTTATTTCTTTTGCGGATAGTGCAGAAGTAGGTTCGTCCATAATGATCAGGGACGCATCCTGTGAAATTGCTTTGATAATTTCAATTATTTGTTTTTCAGCCGCGCTTCTATCCTTCATCAGGGAACCGGGATCAATATCAATATTATTCTTTGCAAATATTTCCTTAGCCATTAATCTCATCTTTCTATAATTTACGAAAACACCCAAACAAATGGCAGGTTCACGGTTCATAAAAATATTTTCCGCTACCGTCATATCGGGGAAGTAGTTCAATTCCTGGTGAACCATACATATACCGGCCGATAATGCATCTGATGGGCTTTTAAAAAACCGTTCCGTGCCATTAAAAAATAAATGCCCACTGTCCAGGTTGAAAATACCTGTAATAATTTTCATTAAAGTAGATTTGCCGGCACCGTTTTCACCCATCAATGCATGTACTTCTCCTGTATTTACTTTAAGGCTAACGTTTTTTAATGCAGGAACGCCATCAAAAGATTTATTGACATCTTTTAAATACAACAGTTGACCGGGAATATTTTTTTTCGATTCCATACCTTATCAAACTAAATAATAAAACATCTTGCTCAATCTATTTTAATCACCACGAAATTAAATTGCTTTGTTCATACTGCATTAATTAATTCATGTTTCATCAAAGGGGTTGATTTATTTTATTTCATGTCTATACCTGGCTGGTTTTAGGTGTACCTTAGAGCGGGCAAATAACAATTCCTGTTCCATTTGCAGAAAGGATTAGGTCCCGGAGGATTAAAAGCCGATTGAAAAAATATCAGGCTGATTAAAGCCACCAGGTGAATTTAGTATGCTAAACATAGATTTAATGATCCTATATAAATTAACGGTAAAGATCACTTTAATCATTGCGCTATTTATTTCAGGATGCAGGTTTAATGGTGATGAAAATAAAAAACACAATCCTGCGCTACCTGAAAATATTGCAGGGAACGAAGCAGTTGCGAAATACATGAAATCTTTTGAAGGGCGCGGAGCGCTTTCAGATAATTCCGTTCTGACGCCTCCGGAAAAAGCCATCGCCGCATTCCGTTATCCTGCGGACCTGCAATTGAAATTGGTTTTGTCGGAGCCAGAGATGAGTCAGCCTGTCAATATAAACTTTGATGCAAGAGGCCGGCTTTGGGTAGTACAGTATAATCAGTATCCCTACCCTAAAGGACTAAAAGTTATAAAAATAGATGAATATAACCGGGTGCGATTCGATAAAATTCCTGATCCTCCGCCAAATGGAATGAAAGGAGCGGATAAAATAACTTTTTTTGAGGACACGGATAACGATGGAAAATATGACAAAGCAGTTGATGCCATCACCGGGCTTAATATTGCTACTAGTGTGGCCTTTGGCAGGGGAAAAATATGGGTGTTGAATCCGCCTTACCTTTTAGCGTATCCTGATCCGGATAATGATGGCATTCCTGATGGTTCGCCGGTTGTGCACCTGGATGGTTTTGGGATAGAAGATACGCATGCTGTAGCCAATAGCCTCAGATGGGGCCCAGATGGCTGGCTCTATGGCGCACAGGGAAGTACCGTTACAGCTAAGATAAATTCTTCAGTTACCAAAAATGTAAGCTTTAGTGGCCAGGCGATCTGGAGATATCATCCCGGAACACATGTTTTCGAAATATTTGCAGAGGGTGGCGGAAATACTTTCAATGTTGAAATTGATGCGAAAGGACGAATCTATTCCGGTGACAACGGAACTGATCGCGGTCAGTATTACAAGCAGGGCTGCTATTATGTGAAAAGAATTGAGAAACATGGCGCCTACACCAATCCGTTTGCTTTTGGACATTTAGCCAATATGGCCCTTACAGGCGACAGGATCCGGTTTACGCATGCTTTTATAAAATATGAAGGAGCAAACTTGCCCGACCGTTACAACGGGCAAATGATCGCCATCAATCCATTACAAAACTATGTACAGCTCACCAGGTTTGAGCCGGATGGATCTACCTTTGGTACCGTCGATGAAGAGCGCATACTCGAAACAAATGATAAATGGTTTCGGCCGGTAGATATTAAAGCCGGGCCAGATGGAGCGGTTTACCTGGCAGACTGGAGCGACAGTCGTTTATCCCATATAGATCCGCGTGATACCTGGGATAAAAATAGTGGAAGAATCTATTCTCTGAAAAGCAAAAAAGATGAAGTGATACTACCTCCATTTGATCTTAATAAATTTTCAAATGACCAGTTGATAAAATTGCTTGAGCATACAAATAAATGGTTCCGCCAGCAGGCGCTTCAAATAATTGGGGATAGAAAAGATCCTGCACTGGTTCCCCTGCTTTTGCCCTTACTCCTTGCTGAAAATAGCCAGACTGCCCTGGAAGCTTTATGGGCCATAAATCTTAGCGGCGGGTTCAACGATAAAATAGCCATCACTGCTCTTCATCATAAGGATGCATTTGTAAGGATGTGGGCTGTACGCCTGGTTGGCGATTCTAATGAAGCATCGAAAATTATATCATCGGAACTTATCCGGTTAGCTTCCGTGGAACTCCATCCCGAGGTCAGAAGCCAGCTTATTGCCACGGCAAAAAGATTGCCAGGTTCAATTTCAATGGAAATTATCAAGAGATTACTTAGCAGAAATATTGACGCAGATGATCCTGATATCCCCTTACAAATATGGTGGGCAATCGAATCGAAAAGCGAATTAAACCAGCAGGAGGTGCTGCATATGTTTGAAAATCCATCTATGTGGAATAATAAAATCGTGCTTAATATCATACTGCAACGATTGATGGAGCGTTATTTTATTGCGGGGGGGTCGGCGAATTTGAACGCATGTGCCAGGTTATTGAATCTTGCTCCAAAACTAAAACTGGGAAAGCCGCTAATTGATGGACTGCAGAAAGCCTTGGAGGGAAGGGACACCATAAAATTTCCGCCAGCAATGTCAGAAGCACTGGAACGGTACAAAGGTGAGTATTCAGAAGAATTGACAGGAATTGCCTTAAGGCAGGGTGATGCGATCGCAATTCAAAAAGCGTTGAAAATTATTGGCAATAATAGTTCATCTTCAAAAGAAAAACTGTCCTATATCAGGATATTGGGTGAACTCAACATTCCAAAGGCGGTACCTGTCTTATTAAATTTAATGGATCAGCAGCAAGTGCCTGGAAATATATTACAGGAAGCACTCAGTGCTTTACAGCGTTATGACGATCCGGAAATAGGAAGCAGGGTTCTAAATGCCTATCCGGGAAAACTTAAACACGATCCTGATGTGCGAATGGCAGCGATCTCGCTGTTTACCACCCGCATTAACAGGGCAAACCAGCTTTTAGACACCATCATTCGCAGGAAACTTATAAACAAAGAAGAGATTCCGGAAGAAATAATTATGCAACTAAGATCGCTGAATAATACAGGTATAACGCAAAAGGTTAACCGCATTTGGCCGGGCGATCATGATGTTGCCTCCGCTGATAAGAACAAAGTTATAGATCGTATTACCCTGTTGCTAAAGTCAGCCAAGGGGAACCCCTCAAAAGGGAAAACAATTTTCATCACCACCTGTGGAAACTGTCATAAACTTTTTGACACCGGGGCCAGCCTGGGGCCAGACCTAACAGGGTATGACAGAAGTAATCTCCAGGACCTGTTAACCAATATTGTGGATCCCAATGCCTATATCAGGGAAGGATTTGTTAACTATACTGTCAAAACCACCGACGGCCGCACGCTTGCAGGATTTCTGAAAGCCCACACCTCTGTTTCCACAACGATTCAACCCTCTACAGGAAATCCGATTTCCATTTCCAATAATCAAATCCGGGAGCTAAATGCACAGCAAACATCATTCATGCCTGAACGGCTGATTGAAAAGTTGAGGGATGACCAGGTTCTCGACATTTTTTCCTACATAATGCAGGATAAAAAAAAGTAAACAACAATTTGGGATAAAGTAATTCATACTTTATTTATTTTTTAAAATCTCCAGCACATCTTCCTTTCGCCTCCTGGATATTTCTACTTTGGAGGAATCGGTCATGGTTAGCATTCCATCCGTCATATAATTAATAACATGGGCTTTGTTTACCAGGTGAGACTTATGTACCCGAATGAAGCCATAGTTCACAAGTATATCCTCGTAA
The DNA here is from genome assembly GCA_040006615.1 of Ferruginibacter sp. GTDB lineage: Bacteria > Bacteroidota > Bacteroidia > Chitinophagales > Chitinophagaceae > Ferruginibacter. The sequence goes on along the minus strand of JBDTWP010000225.1, from coordinate 903 downwards.
TTTTTCATAGTATAGGATGTAAGCAGCGAGGTTTTATTGTCAAAAAAAAATTTAGTGTAGTTTCCTTCCCCTTCTAAGCGAATTATTTCCCCGGGCTTGTAAAAAAAAGTACCCAGTAGTGTAGGTAGTGCCAGTTTAAAATCCTTTTTATCCGTTACGCTTAGGTTGTGCAGGAAATTGTGGTACAGCGACCGGTTACCGGTATTGCTGTTTTGTTTTTCGATAAACCGGTTAAATGAAGTCTGCAATTCATCGGCATCAATGGGTTTTAGTAAATAATCCAATGCGCTAAAACGGATGGCATCTATCGCGTATTCATCATGGGCAGTGGTAAAAATGATACTGAAATTTACCTGTGGCACCTGCTTTAATAATTCAAACCCACTCATCACCGGCATCTGAATATCAATAAATAACAGTTGCGGCTCAAAACTCTTTAAAAGGTGCAGACCTTCATATACGTCGGTGGTTGTCCTGAGGTCTGTTATTTCCGGGATATAATGCTTAATCATCAGCGATAATGTTTTTACCGCAGTTGTTTCATCATCTATAATTAATGCTTTAATTATATTCATAATTTTTTATTTCCGATAAATATTTTTAGCGTTACCTGGGTCCCCTTCACCAAACCATTCACATCTGTAATGTCCGAAATGGCGGCGTCAAAAGGTTTGTCATATTGCTGTTGCAGCAATTCCAAACGCTTCTGAACCATGGACATGCCCTTTGATTCATACTCCGGGTTGCCAGCGCCGTTACTTTGTTTTAGTTTAGCGGCAGCAGCCCTGCCGATTCCGTTATCCCTGATAGTTGCCTGCAAAATATCATCCGTGTGCAGGTCAAAATATATACTAAGGTTCCGTTCTTTGTAAAGGGGCATTAACCCATGCCAGATAGCATTTT
>JBDTWP010000224.1:0-11216 GCA_040006615.1 Ferruginibacter sp. | reverse complement strand
TTAAAGAAGACAAAGAAATGCATAACAATAAAGAAGAAAACGATGAATGAAATTTCAAATATAGTATTGCCATTTATAGTTGGATTGTTGCTGGGCGTAATTTTTTTCGGCGGCCTTTGGTTTACTGTAAAAAAATTAACGACATCAAAAATGCCCGCCTTGCTTGTATTTAGCAGTTTCGTTTTTAGGATCGGCATTGTGTTGGCTGGATTTTATTTTATTGGCTTAGGCGATTGGAAAAAATTGGTTTTGTGTCTGATCGGCTTTATAGTAGCCCGTTTCGCCGTTATCCATTATACAAAATCAGTGGATGAAAAAGCAACTCAAATAAAAAGGGAGGTTGTTCATGAAACTTAGTCCCGACCAAACTATTTTCTGGCAACATGGTTTTATTACCATCAACCTTACCCTTGTAACTACCTGGGCTATCATGCTGGTATTGATTGTAGCAGCAAGACTGGTAACAAGAAAACTACAAACAGATATTACCATTTCACGCTGGCAATGTGTGCTTGAAATAATGGTAACAGGCATCAACAATCAAATTAAGGATATCGGGCTAAAAAATCCCAAAGAATACATTGGTTTTATTGGCTCCCTTTTTTTATTTATCGGTACGGCTAATCTGTGTATTATTTTCCCCGGGTATACACCGCCAACAGCATCACTTTCTACAACTGCAGCACTTGCCTTATGTGTATTTATCGCCGTTCCATTTTTTGGTATTCAAAAAAGTGGTCTTAGTGGTTACCTTAAATCCTATCTGAAGCCAACATTTATCATGTTGCCTTTTAATCTGATCAGCGAAGTATCACGTACACTGGCATTGGCAGTAAGACTGTTTGGTAACGTTATGAGTGGTGGTATGATAGTAGCTATTTTACTAAGTATCGCACCATTTATTTTTCCGGTTATAATGAATGCACTCGGTTTATTGACCGGCATGGTACAGGCCTATATTTTCGGTATACTGGCAACTGTGTATATAACTGCCGCAGTGCATGATTCAAAAAAAACAGATAAACCTGAATTAGTAACAAATAATAAAACAAATAAAAATGGATAGTACAACTCTTATTGCAGTAGCATCAATTGTAACTGCAGGGTTTACAACCGGTATTGGTTGTATGATGCCCGCCCTTGGCGAAGGCAAAGCGGTGTCCTCAGCTTTAAGTTCTATTGCACAACAGCCGGATGCCGCACCAACCATTACCAGAACATTGTTTGTAGGACTGGCAATGATCGAATCAACCGCTATATACTGTTTCGTAGTTTCGATGATACTCATTTTCGCTAATCCTTTTTGGAACCATATCATCGCAAAATAATACCAGGTGAAATGAGCAATAGGGAAAGGTTGTTTTGATAAAACCCGTTTATTGCGAATTCCCTGCCCGTTCCGTTCAGGCGGGCATCCGCCAAAACAAAATAAAAAATGTCAGATGAATATTAACTGGTTCACAGTAATAGCACAGGTAATTAATTTCCTCATATTGGTGTGGTTGCTAAAGAAGTTTTTGTATAAACCAATTCTCAATGCGATTGATGTACGGGAGAAAAAAATTACTGATAAATTAAGAGATGCGGATGCACAGAAAGTAGCTGCGCAAAAAAAGCAGGATGATTTTAAAAAGCAGCATGAAGATTTTGACCATCAAAAAAAAGTATTGATGGATAAAGCTGTTGCAGATGCAAATACTCAAAAGCAGCAATTGATGGATGCGGCAAAAGCTGAAGCAGACAACTTGCGCTCCAATATAGAGAAAGCAGCAAAAGAAAAGCAGGAGAACGATAACCGGGAAATGTCTGAAAAAATTCAACAGCAGGTATTTGCAATTACCAGAAAAGCGTTGGGTGATATTGCTTCCATAAGCCTGGAAGAGCAATCAGCCAACACATTCAACAAACACCTGAAAGAATTAAAAGAAGATGAGAAGAAACAATTCAACGATGCGTTCAAATCCAATTCCAATGCTATTTTGGTAAGAAGCGCATTTGAACTTCCTGCAAAGCAACAAGGCGAAATAAATGACGCTGTAAATGAAACGCTCAGTGCCAAAGCACAATTACAATTTGAAACATCACCGGATATAATCAGCGGTATCGAACTTTCAACCAACGGTTATAAGCTTTTCTGGAGTTTTTCAGCATACCTGAATTCCCTGGAAAAAAATATTGCTGAAACGATGAAAGAAAAAGCTAAGCAGTAGCCGGTAAAAAATTGATATGCCAGCAGTTGATTCAGATAATACATTAAACAATTTATTCAGCCAATTGAATAAAGGAATAGCGGACTATCATTTTCCTATCAAGCCACGTGAGGTGGGTTTGGTAACGAGTGTGTCCACCGGCATTGCCAAAGTTTCCGGTCTTCCGGGCGCAGGCTTTGAAGAACTGCTGGAATTCCCGAACGGCATTTTTGGTATTGCCTATAATATTGATGAAGATGAAATTGGTGTGATTCTTTTAGGCAAAGATTCATTGCTGAAAGCCGGCGATGAAGTGGAGCGTACGGGTAGAGTGATGGACATACCGGTTGGCAATTCATTAATTGGAAGAGTGGTTGATCCACTGGGACAACCCATTGATGACAAAGGCCCTATTACTCACAAAGAACGATTGCCGATAGAGCGACCTGCCCATGCCATTATGGATCGAAGCCCGGTAAAGGTTCCTTTGCAAACGGGCATTAAAGTGATTGATGCATTGATTCCTATTGGCCGCGGCCAGCGTGAATTAATTGTAGGTGATCGCCAGACCGGCAAAACAGCCATTGCCATTGATGCTATTCTTAATCAAAAAGATAAAAACGTTTTATGTGTGTATTGCGCCATAGGGCAGCGGGCTTCTGCAGTTGCAAAAGTAATTGCCAACCTTGGGCAAAAAGGAGCCTTGGAATATACGGTTGTTGTGGTGGCAGAAGGAAATAATTCTCCCGGGCTTGAATACATCGCACCTTATGCGGCGACCAGCATTGCAGAATATTTTATGGAGCAGGGCCGTGATGTATTGATCGTTTATGATGACCTTACACATCATGCGCGTTCTTACCGGGAACTTTCATTACTGCTGAGAAGACCACCAGGAAGGGAGGCATTCCCCGGCGATATTTTTTACATCCATTCACGATTGTTAGAAAGATCAACGCATTTGAGTGATGCATTGAAAGGCGGGTCGATAACAGCCTTGCCAATTATTGAAACAGAGGCGCAGAATATTTCCGCTTATATCCCTACCAATCTAATTTCTATCACGGATGGGCAGGTATACCTGTCGCCCAAACTTTTTGAACTAGGTATTTTACCGGCAGTAGACGTCGGTAAGTCTGTTTCACGTGTTGGCGATAAAGCGCAATTGCCTGCTTATCGTTCCATAGCAAATTTGAAATTGGAATATGCGCAATTTGAAGAGCTGGAAACTTTTGCCCGTTTTGGTACGCGCCTCGATGAAAGCACACGCAAAACAATTGAACATGGAAAACGAATCCGTGAATGTTTGAAACAACCAGAGCTGCAGCAGATGCCGGTTTCAGAACAGATCGTGATTTTACTTGCGTTGAAAAACGGCTTGCTGGATACGATACTACTTCAAAAAATTCAAGATGCCCAGGATGCACTGGTTGAAAATTTTAAAGATTTTCCAGACGAAATAATCAAGCGGTTATTTTCAGGTGCAATACTGAATGATGAAGATAGTAAAGATATTTTAAAAATCGCCGGAACAATACTTGCTCCGTTTCAAGACAAGCCAAAGCCAGATCAAAATCAAGACAAGACAAGGTCGGATGAAGATGAGGACAAGCCAAAGGCAGGTCAAAACAAAAAGTAATGGACACTTTAGAAAATTTACGAAGCAAAACGGAAGGAGCAAAAGACCTGAAATCAGTTGTAAGTGCTATGAAAGCGATGGCAGCATCAAACATTGTTCAATATGAAACTGCTGTTAGTTCACTTGGTGAATATTATCACACAATCGCTTTAGGCATCATTGCCTGGTTCAAAGCAGAAAAAATTGCAGCAATAAATGAAAAGGTGGCATCGAAAAAGAAATCGGAAGAGGTGATCTGTGCCATTGTTTTTGGATCAGACCAGGGGCTTGTGGCACAGTTCAATGATTCCATGGCAAATTTTGTATCCAGTTCGCTGAATGCTTTGCCGGGTAGAAAGGAAATCTGGGCTGTAGGCGAACGCGTTCAATTGCTCTTGTCGGATGAAGGCTTGACTACTTCAAAATTATATTCGGTTCCAAATGATATTAATGCTGTAACCCCGCTGGTAACAGAGATTTTGAACAAGAGCCAGGAGCGTCTGCAAAAAGAAGTAACGGCGTTCTATATTTTTCACAATCAACCAAAACCCGGATCAGGTTATACACCCGTGATGCAACGGTTTTTGCCGTTGGATGAAAAATGGAAGGAAACTTTACAGGAAATTCAATGGCCCACAAAATTACCCCCACAGATTGCAGGCGGTATAAAACCAACGCTGACCGCATTAGTTAACGGATACCTTTTTGCCTCTCTTTTTAAAGCTTGCGTGGAATCATTGGCCAGCGAAAACGCCAGCCGTTTGGATGCCATGCAACGGGCTGAAAAAAATATCACTGATTTGCTGGAGGACCTTGGCAAAAAATTTCATCGTTTACGCCAGAGTTCCATTGATGAAGAACTGTTTGATGTGGTCTCTGGCTTTGAGGCTTTGAGAAAATAAATTTGGGAGTAAGAATTAATGTGGAATGATTCTATTTAGTCACCAATTAAACAAATAAATAATGTTAAAAATAATAAACGATTTGCCCGGCAATGTTTTAGGCATTGAAGCCGGGGGAGAAGTAACAGGCGAAGATTATGAAAATGTTTTAATCCCCGCGGTGGATGAAAAATTAAGAACGAATAAAAAAATACGCCTGCTCTATTACCTGGGATCTGGCTTTACAGGATTCAGCCTGAAGGCGATGATAGATGATGCCGGAATGGGAATTAAAAATTTCTCGGCCTGGGATCGTGTTGCCCTGGTTTCCGACCATCAACTGATAAACGTATTCGCGAAATTCTTTGGTTACCTGTTACTGGGTGAGGTAAGGGTATTTAGCAACGCGGGGTTGGATGAGGCAAAGAAATGGATTGCTGAATCTTAAAATTAAAACCATTCGCGCTGGCGAATAGTCGTGCCGAAATCTAGGTAGAAGATATTGAAATTGATGAACTAACAGAAGAGGTTCATTAGGCATCTCAGTATATTAATCTAAGTAAATAATTTATAATGATATTAGCTATCAACGGCGGATCTTCCGGCATTAAGTTTGCGTTATTTAAAACGGGCAAACCGCCGGAAGAGGTACTTAGTGGAGAGGTGGAAAATATCGGTACTAAAAAGGCGAAACTCAACTTATACAACACGGCTACTCAACAAAAAGAGTGTTTAGATATCGAAGCTGTCAATCATGACCAGGCAGCAAAATCATTTGATTAATTGGCTTGAAAAACAGGAAGGCTTTGGTTCAGTTGGAGCCATAGGTCATCGTATTGTTCATGGAATGAAACAAACCAGACCGGAATTTATAACGGACGATTTATTGGTTGAATTAAAAAAGGTCAGTGCCTTTGAACCAAAGCATTTGCCGGAAGAAATTAAGTTGATAGAAGTTTTTAAAGAGCATTACCCTGCGTTAAAATAAATAGCCTGTTTTGATACTTCGTTTCATACTACCATGCCGGTTGTCGCAAGATTATTATCAATTCCGCGTCGTTATTATGAAAAGGGTATTCTGCGATACGGGTTTCATGGGCTTTCTTATGCTTACCTGCTGGAAGAACTTGAGCGGGTGGCAGGAAAGAATGTGACAAAAGGCAAAATAGTTTTGGCACACCTGGGCAATGGTGCAAGCCTTGCAGCAGTTAAAGACGGGAAAAGTATGGATACCAGTATGGGCTTCACTCCAACGGCTGGGTTACCTATGGGCACTCGTTCCGGCGATCTTGATCCGGGTGTTGCATGGTACTTAACGCAGGAAGAAAATCTCACAGCAATGCAGTTTAGTAGCCTGATCAATCATGAATCCGGTTTATTGGGCATTTCGGAAGCAAGCGCTGAAATGCGTCAGCTAATGAATATTGAAGACTCCGATGGACGTGCTTCGGAAGCCATTGATCTGTTTTGTTATCAAAAAAAAAATTGGATTGGTTTATTTGCTGCAGTGCTGGGAGGCTTAGATGTATTGATATTTTCGGGAGATATTGGGGAAAATTCTCCCGATGTGCGAAGTAGGATTTGTAGCAACCTTGAATTTCTCGGAATTGAATTAGATATAATAAAAAATTTAAATAGTTAAACAATTATTTCCGCTGTCACAGTTAAAGTAAATGTGTATGTCATTAAAACCAACGGGCAATTGATGATTGCAACGCTTGTTGGCTGGATGCTGATTCATTCAGGTAAAGATTAATGATGATGGAAAAAGGAAAACAACACGGGATACCGACCCATGATGTGAATGAATTAACTATTGGCATTGATTGTGTACTACTAAAGGTTTTAAAGTACATACTTTGTTGTTTTAACAAAGTTAATCCCCAATAAGATCAATAAACATGAAAATACCGCCCACAGTAGCACTGGCGATTGCTTTATTTACACTTTTTGCATTCTGCTAATCCTCCTCTGGCCAGCTAAAAAGTCTTTCAAATTGGGATACAAGAAATGATATAGTACAAACAATTGCAAACGACAGCATGATGTCGAATGAAATGATTGAGGCAATGATGAATAATAACAAAGTTTGATGATTATTCAGCAACAGCAAATAATGTTGATCGGAATCCACAAGTCAATGCTGAACAGGTTAAAAACAGATCCCGGCGTGATGCAAGGTATGCTGTCAGCCATGATGGAAACAGCAAACGGCGACATCAGCATGATATCTGGAATGATTAAGATAATGAAAGGTAACCTACCAATGATGCGGCTTATGCGAACAGGAACAGGTAACAAAAGTATGAACGATATGAATCCGATGGGGGGAATGGGTAATTAATCTCATTATTGACTGCAATGCTATAAAATTTTAAAATTAAAATTATGATGCACAATAACGAGCATTATTATTACTGGGGAATGCATATGGGTTGGTGGTTTTTCTTTCTTGTAGTTGTTTTAGTAATAGTAGGGGCAATTGGCTGGTCCCGTAAAAGAAAATAAACAACACCCGTCTACATAAATCCTATAGTTAGCTCACCGCATATAATAAATAAGCGATGTAATAGTAATTGGCGGAATCGGCCTGCAATATTTGTAATTAAATCAAAAAGCGAAATTATGGAATACTATTTCAGCAAAACAATTTCCGGGAGTTTTGAAAATGCAATTGAAAAAGTTACTGAGGCGCTCAAGGCTGAAGGCTTTGGCGTGCTTACTGAAATTGACATAAAAGCTACATTAAAGAAAAAGCTTGATGTTGATTTTTACAACTATAAAATCCTGGGTGCCTGCAATCCTCCTTTTGCATATAAAGCATTGCTGGCAGAAGATAAAATCGGCACCATGTTGCCCTGCAATGTTATTCTTCAGGAAAAAATTGCAGGCCAGGTGGAAGTTTCTGCAGTTGACCCTGTGGCTTCTATGCAGGCAATTGAAAATAAAGAACTCGCAGACATTGCAGTTGAAATAAGAATGAAACTGCAAAAACTAATTATAGGCTTAAAATAGCAGAAACCTTTCATTCAAGTAACAAAAGTCACGAACGGTAAAAAGCTACAGGATCTGCTGGCTGGATTTGCCGGGTGACAATCAAATTTATAAATAACAGACTTAAAAACAAACAGTATGACTATTCAATTAAACACAGACAAAAATTTAAGCGTACATGAAGCATTTGGTACCAAGTTAGAGAGCTTACTATCAGAAGAGCTAAGCAGGTTTAGCGAAAATGTAACACGTTTAGAAGTTCATCTATCTGATGAGAGCGGCCCTAAAGAAGGTATAAATGACAAAAGATGTTTGCTGGAAGCCCGTCTGGAACGCAGACAGCCAATTGCTGTTACCGGGTTAGGGAATACTTATGAGCTTGCTGTTAACAGTGCGATTGATAAGTTAAAGACTTCTCTTGATACAATACTTGGACGGATTAGAAGTAATCATCGGGGTTGAATAATTTGCCCATAGTAACTCACGCATTTCTCATTCATTAAATATTAAAAAATGAATCCGATTGAAAGTATTTCACCAAAAGAAAATGAAGCGCTGCTAAAATTTCCCGTTTATGTCTCACTGCTTGCCGCTATTAGTGATAATAAACTGGATGAGGCTGCAAAAAAATCAGCGATCAAATTTTCTCACATAAAAACATATTCCTGTGATCCGCTGCTTACTTCATTTTACGAAGAGGCTGATAAAGTCTTTGAAAAGAATATGCTGCAACTTGATAAGGATTTACCCGTAAAAAATGAAGATAGAGTTGCTGCTATCAAAAGGGCATTATTGGATCTCGAAAAGATTGTATTGAAGTTTGGAAAGGAATATGCAACAGTAATGCATCTCAGCATGAAGTCATTTAAAGAGCATGTATCAAAAACACACCACAATGTGTTCGTGGATTTTATTTTCCCTGTGCCTATAGAAGGCTTAACCTATTAGTTTAAAATACTTCAAAATGAAAAAAAATATCAAATACAAGGCATGAGTTGCGGCGGTTGCCTTAATAACGTAAAGCACGCATTACTCGAAATTCCAGGAGTTGAAAATTCAGCTGTTCAATTGAAACCGTGAGGTGTATTGATTTCCATGTGTGAACCGATTGCCATGGAGGTATTACAGGTTCAGCATAATAAAGCGGGTAAATATGCCATAAAGGAAATTACCTCAATAGCTTAAATTGATAAAGAGAAAAAAAGGAACACGGTAAATCTATGCACATAAGTAAAGAAATGAGGGATATTAATTTACACAGGAGGATAGCTCCTTAATTATATATATATTTTCTAATCACTAAAATAAAAAAAAATGAAAAAGGAACAAAAAATAATCCCTTCATCAAAGGGGAAAAAAACAGGCCCGGGAAGTAACCCCGAAAATAAATTTAAAAAAGGTAAAACTACTACTGCTGTAGCGCTTGACAATATCATAACCGGTGCAGTTGAAAATGTAAAACCCCGGTCGGGCAAGGGATTTGCCAATGAAGGAACTGTGCCTGTTTATGAATAAGAGCGTTGATCACGTTGTATATTTTATAAATCTAAAAAAAAATAAAACGGCGAAATAAAGCCAGTTATGAAAGAAAGTTATGACACATTATCAGAAACAATAAATGGTCTAAAAAGGGAAGGCTTTACGATAGACTTTAATATCGATGAAGAACACCTGGTATATCACCAGGGAGACATGATGTTGTCTCCAGATGAGTTTTAAATAAATAAGGCTTTTCGGTTTGCGGGGGAATCAAATCCTGGTGATCAGTCAATATTATATGCCATTCCCTCACCAAAGTTTGGAACGAAAGGCCTATTGGTAAATAGTTATGGAATTTCTTCAGATGTAAAATCCAATAAATTGATCTCTAAATTAAATACACATCCTTAAAAGAAAATTTCATGGATCACTCCAAAATGAAACATGATGCAATGCTACACATTTATAGTCTGCCAGTGGGGCATGGAGGGCACAACCACCACGCCAATGGCAGCGATATAACAGGGGAAACTGCTGGCATTGTATTGGTCAACAGTAATCCAAAAGACATCGTTGGTTTGGTTTTATTTGGTAAGACCACTCACCGAAAAATGATTCGGAATTTAATTTGGGCCACAGGCTACAATGTAGTAGCCCTGCCGGTAGCTGCAAGTGTATTATATCAATGGTTCGGTAAGTTCTTTACTATTCAAAAGGGGTACCCTGGCATTAAACATTTAAACTGAAGTATCATGAAATGGATCAGCAAATATGGCTTTAGGGAATTTTCTGATTTAATAATTGATCCCTATTTAAATAGTAGTTTAATTAGTTCGGCTAAAGCCGAAAAGAAAAATTTATTTCATGTAATCCTCCAGCTAAAGCTGGAGGCAATTGATGATGGCGGTTTCAAACGGTAAAATTTTCGAAGCATTTAAATCAAAGTCTGGTATTTTGTTGAAATGATAATAAATACGAAAAAATTGCAAATGTATTTTACAACCAATAACAGATAAGGGTTTCATAATTTTAAAAGTTACCAAAGTATTGTTATATCACTGGGGAATATTATTAAGTCCGGCTGCTGGTACGGCTTTGATGGCAATTAGTACAATTGTTGTCGCTATTAATGCAAGTATGCTGAAGGTAAAATAAAGTTTCCAAATATGAATAGAAATAAGCCAACACTATCCTGCTATATCGGTAAAAAGACTGGAACGGTATTTAAAAAATATACACCTGGTTATGAACAATTTAAGTATTGAACTCTATTTTCTAAACAATTAAATTATAAATTATGAATTGCATAAAAATGACAACGACAAGAAACATTTGTTTGACTATCGCCGGGGCGATGATGGTATTTTATTTTAGTTCCTGTGCCAGGAAAGTTAGCTTCCAGACTTCTTCGGTTGTTCCCGCTGCGCAAGGCAGGGTTAAAGTAAAAAAAGATAATAATAATAATTATGGGATAAAAATATCTATAACTAATCTTGCAGAGCCGAGCAGGCTACAGCCTCCAAAAAATACTTATGTGGTTTGGATGCAGACAGCTAGTAATGGCACAAAAAACATTGGGCAAATCAACAGCTCAACAGGGTTCTTGTCCAGTAAACTAAAAGCTTCTTTTGAATCTGTCAGTTCATTCAAACCAATCAAAATATTTATAACCGCCGAGGACGATGCCGCGATTCAATATCCTGGTATGGAGGTGGTTTTATCGACAGATAAATTTTAAAAAAATATTCGTCTCAACATACAGCTTAATTTGTTCCCGGGTATTGGTTTACCCTTTGTCGGTCGTTTAATGACGGTAATTAGTTGAGGAGGATTTGTTAACAAAGCGGATTTGTCATAAAAAGTAAGTAAGCGGCTATAAAAAATTATAAGGTAGTTGTTTAAAGTATTGAGAAATTAAAAATGATTAATTAAAATACATTATTAAAATTATGAAAAGGAGTTTAAAAAATTTAGTTAGTTACACACTCGGAGCCATAGATGGAGAAATCGGAAAAATCAAAGAATTTTATTTTGATGATGAAACCTGGACCATTC
>JBDTWP010000223.1:0-11237 GCA_040006615.1 Ferruginibacter sp. | reverse complement strand
AAGAGCTAAATTATAATCAATTGAATTTGTTCGATTTATAACGCAACGCTAATGATAGTTTTTAATATAATTTTCATCTTGCGATTTGATTCCAATCGGAATAAATATTAAGCACCATCAACAGGATCAGGCATGACAAATCAAAAAAGACTGTAAAGTTAAAAATATAAATGGTTGTTGAATTGAATTACCAAAATAGCCCCTGCTTAACCTTCATTCATCGTCGCAATCCGCGATGCTTCCAATATTTTTCCAATCAGATTTTTCAGAGTTTGTGTTTCTGAATCTGACAATGCTTTTAATAGGATTTCCTCCACCGAATCTAATGTACCGTTGCACTCATCCAGTAATTTTTTACCCTTTACAGTAAGGCTGATTCGTAAGATCCTTCTATGCGTGGGATCTACGGCTTTCTTTAGTAATTTCTTTTTCTCTAAAACCGTTACCAGTTCATTCATACTTTGAGGCGTCATAGAAAAGCGCCTGCTCAACTGGGCAGATGATAAATCACCCTTGTCATAATCCACAAAATATAAAACTGAAAACTGGATGGGTGTAAGGGCATAGGCTTCCAGCGCCCTTCCCATACGGCTGGTAACTTCTATCTCGGCTCTTTTTATCATGTAAAGAATACGGGGTTTCATAATTCCTGCAATTTAGGGAAAAAAGTATATTTTGATCGAATATCAGGTATCCTTATATTCGTATCAGGTTTAATCAATATGAAAGGTCAGTACTATTCACGTCGCAATTTAAACTTCATGCTTCATGAAGTACTGGATGTTTTGTCGCTGGCAAAGCACCCCCGGTTTGCTGCACACACAGTTGAAAGCGCTGGCATGGTGTTGGATACGGCAGAAGCAATTGCCCAAAAGAACATGCAGCCATTCTTAAAAGAAAGCGACCGTCGCCAGCCTGAATTGATGAACGGAGAAGTGAAAGTTCATAAAGCTATTGGTGAATATTACAAAGCTTTTTGCGATAGCGGGTTAATGGCGGCCTGCTTTGACGAAAAATTTGGCGGCCAGCAGTTGCCCAAAACCATATATGCTGCCGCTGATTTTATTTTAGGCAATGCTCACAATGGCTTTGAAATGTTTACCTCCCTGTCAAATAATGCTGCCTCTTTATTAACCGGCTTTGCACCAGGTGGTTTGATAACCGAATTTGTTCTTAAATTATTAAGCGGTGAACTTACAGCCACCATGTGTTTAACTGAATCCCAGGCAGGAAGTTCTTTAAGCGATATTGCTACTGAAGCCATTCCGCAGCAAAATGGAAACCATAAAATTAAAGGACAAAAAATTTTCATCAGCGCCGGTGATCATGATATTACGGAAAACATCCTTCACCTGGTGCTTGCAAGAATAAAAGGAGCACCAAATGGTGTAAAAGGTATTTCTCTTTTTATGGTTCCTAAAAAGAGAAAAAATGACAAAGGGGATCTTGTCAGTAATGATGTTGCCTCCATTGGCATATACCATAAAATGGGGCAGCACAGTACACCGGCCATGCACCTTGAATTTGGGGCAAATGATGATTGTATGGGATTTCTGGCGGGCGAAGAAAATAAGGGCTTGACCTATATGTTCCGGATGATGAATACCGCCAGGTTGGGTGTGGGGCTTGCAGGTACCTGTATAGCTTCTGCTGCTTATTATGCCTCGTTGCAGTATGCAAAAGAAAGGTTGCAGGGGCGGCAATTGAACCATAAAAATGCTAACGGGCCGCAAACCACTATCATCCACCACCCGGATGTACGGCGAATGTTGTTTATGCAAAAAGCAATAATGGAAGGTTCCCTGGCTTTTATATTGCAATGCTATAAATATGTTGACCTGGAAAAAATAAGCATGGGTGAAGAAAAACAACGCTATAATGATTTGCTGGAATTGCTTACACCTGTGGCGAAAACCTATGGTGCAGAAATGGGGATTGTATCCGTCAACAACGGCTTACAGGTACTGGGGGGATATGGTTATACCGAAGATTTTATGCTGGAGCAAATGGCCCGTGATATTCGCATTATGAGTTTGTATGAAGGTACTACCGGTATTCAGTCGCAGGCCTTATTAGGAAGACAGGTGCCCATGAACCAAGGAAGGGCCTTGCAATTCTGGAAAGAAGAAGTCAGGAAAGATATTGATTCAGCGCAGCAATTCAATAACCTGCAGCAATACGCCGATTGGTTATTGCATGAAATACAGGAGCTGGAAAAGGTAACAGCTCATTTATTATCCATTGCATCTAAAGGCGATGAGGAAATTTTCTTAAGTGATGCTACATTATATATGGAATTGTTTGGTTTAATAAATGTGGCCTGGCAATGGCTAAGTCAATCAGTAACAGCACAATCATGGTTAAATAAAAAAGACAGATCGGCAGCCGATGAAAGTTTTTATCGTTCCAAAATAGAAACCATGCAGTTCTTTTTTCATTATGAACTGGTTAGAACAAAAGGACTGTATGCAAGATTGCACGACGAAAAATTGTTGACCCCATGGAAAGAAGATGACGCATTGATGTGACAAAATAAAAGACAAAATGGAAAGCGGGAAAATTTTTTTAACAACAATTACAGTTGGAATTCCCGGCACTGTGATGGGGCAGGACGGCAAATACACTTACCTGGATAAATTTATTTATATAGCCGGCGATGAACGAAAAGTTAATAATGTTGTAATCAATTTTTTTAAAGTTTTGTACTTATAAATTAAGGATATGAAATCTGGATTTGATTATTTAAATGAATTGCCTGCCTCCCTTTCTGTTGAGATCCGGGATAATATTTTGCTGGTGGGTATTAACCGTATTGAAAAACGAAATGCGATAAATGATGAGATCATCCTGGGGTTTGAAAAGTTATTTTCAAATATGCCCGGGGCTGTTGCCTGTGCCATAATTTATGGAAAAGGCAAGCACTTTAGCGCAGGGGTCGACCTGGCTGAAATAAAGGAGCAAGGAGACCTTTTAGAAGGACTTTTGCATTCAAGAATGTGGCATAGGGTACTGGATCAGCTTCAGTTTGGCCCAATACCAATCGTAGCTATGATGCATGGGGCGGTATTGGGTGGCGGGCTTGAACTGGCCTGTGCCGCTCATATCAGGGTGGCCGAACAATCTGCTTTTTATGCACTGCCTGAGGGGCAGAGAGGGATCTTTGTTGGTGGAGGCGGTTCTGTGAGGGTTCCTAAATTAATTGGGCTGGCTCGTATGACAGATATGATGATGACCGGCCGTGTTTATAGCGCAGAAGAAGGAATGGCGGTTGGGTTATCGCAATATTTGGTCGAAAATGGAACAGGTCTCGATAAAGCCATTGAACTCGCAAAGAAAATATCTTCCAATGCGCCGGTAACAAACTATGCATTAATGCATGTGCTGCCCCGTATTACTGATTCAAACCCGGAACAGGGATTAATGATGGAATCTTTAATAGCCACAGTTTCTAAAAACACGCCTGAAGCAAAAGAACGTTTAAAGTTGTTCCTGGAGGGCAAAGCAAAAAAAGTGGGCCTGTAAAAAGTATTAGCTTTAACTCGCAGATCGGTTAAAGCGTACTGGTCATTAATTCCAAAACAGTAATAAAATGTCAACAATACTTCAGAATTCAGAAAAACCGGGATTCAGGGAAATTGAGACTATCAGGGTCGACATTAGGAAAGAGTGCCGCCCAGATGGCACTGTTATACTGCGCTCCCTTGTTGAACTGCAGCCACACCCATTCCGGCTTACTGAAAGTTTGAAATATTGGGCAGATGCCGCACCCAGCAGAATTTTCATTGCTCAAAAAAATAAAAACGGTTCCTGGGATGAATTAAACTATGCTGAAACCTATAAAAAAGTTACAGCCATTGCACAGGCATTGTTGAATAAAAAAGTCTCGTCGTCTCAGCCAATGGTAATACTGAGCGAAAATAGTACTGAACATGGTTTGATGGCATTGGCAGCTTTGCATTGCGGCCTTCCTTATTCGTCCATTGCTCCGGCCTACTCATTGCGTTCAACTGATTTTGATAAGTTAAAACATGTCATCAATTTACTTACTCCGGGTTTGATATTTGTAAATGATGGCAAAAAATATGAGAAAGCATTATTGGCCATCAGTAAAGGTGTTGAAGTGGTTGTTGTAGAAAATAAACCCGAAAGCATGGAGTCAACATTGTTTGATGATCTGCTTCAAACACCAGTTACAGAGGCGGTGGAACGCGCGTTTAATGATATTCAACCTCAAACAATCGCTAAAATTTTATTTACCTCCGGTTCTACCGCATTACCCAAAGGCGTAATTAACACCCATGGAAACATCAGTACAAACTGGCAGCAGATTACACAAACATTTCCATTTGTAAAAGAAGAAGGCCTGGAGTTTATAGACTGGCTGCCCTGGAATCATACTTTTGGCGGTAATCATAATTTTGGATTGGCATTATACAATGGCGGGTCATTGTATATTGATAATGGGAACCCCACACCGCAGGGCATCGCAGAAACAGTTGCCAATTTAAGAGAAAGAAGGCCCACCATTTATTTTAATGTGCCTAAAGGATTTGAAGATTTAATTCCATATTTCAAAAACAATGAGCAACTCCGCAAACAATTTTTCAGCAATTTAAAAATGTTGTTTTATGCCGGCGCAGGTTTGCCGCAGCATGTTTGGAATGAGCTGGAGGAACTAGCTGTTGAAACTACAGGCAAAAAAATAATGATTTCTACTGGTTTGGGATGTTCTGAAACCAGTCCTTCCGCTTTATTTTCCAGCGAGCCAGGTGGCTTTGCAGGTTTGCTGGGTGTTCCTGTTCCGGGTTTGGAATTAAAACTGGTACCATCCGGCGGGAAGTTGGAAGCAAGGTACCGTGGCAGGAATGTATTCCCCGGTTACTGGCGACAGACGGATTTGACAGAAAAGGCTTTTGATGAAGAAGGATTTTATTGTACCGGGGATGCATTGCGGTTTGTTGACCCAAACGATGCTAACAAGGGAATGATTTTCGACGGGCGCATCGTGGAGGATTTTAAACTCAATACCGGAACCTGGGTGAGCGTGGGCGTACTAAGGTCGCAAATAATTGCTGCAGGTCAGGGACTGATACAGGATGTAGTGCTTACCGGTCACGACAATGAATTTGTTGGTGCCATCGTATTCCCGGGCATCGAATATTGCAAAAAAATTACTGGCATGGGAAAAGAGGCAACAGGGAATGATTTAATAATTCATGAAGCGGTAAAGCAAAAACTGCGGGATGTGCTGAATGAACTTGCCGTTAATAGTACCGGTAGCGCCACCCTGGTAAGAAAGGCCCTGTTTGCTGATTTTGCCTTAAATATTGATAAAGGGGAAATAACTGATAAAGGAACTATCAACCAGCGAATGATCATTCAGAACCATCAGGATACAGTGGAGAAATTATATGCAGAACTAAAAGATGACCGTATTATTGAAGTAAAAAAATAACCATGAATCTTAAAGAAATTTCCGCAATTGTAACCGGGGGTGCTTCGGGCCTTGGTGCCGCTACCGCTTTAGCGCTGGCAGCAGCGGGGGCAAAAGTTGCAGTACTTGATATGAATATTTCATTGGCACAAAAGGTAGCTGATGAAATAAATGGTATTGCCATCGAATGCAATGTTGCCGATGAGCCCGGCACTATTTCCGCACTTACAAAAGTTAAAGAAATGCATGGCATCCCAAGAGTGCTGGTAAATTGTGCAGGCATCGCAACATCGGGTCGTATTGTTGGCAGGCAGGGACCCCTCCTCTTAGGCGATTTTGAAAATGCTATTAAAGTAAACCTGGTAGGCAGCTTTAATATGCTTCGGTTGGTTGCGGCGGAAATGATAAATGCAGAAGCATTTCAGAATGGAGAGCGGGGTGTAATAATTTCAACAGCTTCCGTGGCTGCCTATGAAGGGCAGATAGGGCAGGCGGCCTATTCAGCATCAAAGGGCGGGATCGTAAGTCTTACCCTGCCTGCTGCCCGTGAATTAGCACAATTTGGTATCAGGGTGAATGCCATAGCACCGGGATTATTTTTAACTCCCCTGCTGGAAGGTTTATCTGAAGAAGCCATACAAAGTTTAGCTGCTGCAATACCTTTCCCTAAAAGATTAGGCGCTGCCGGTGAGTATGCCAGGTTGGTGTTGCATATTATTGACAACAGTTATATCAATGGCGAAGTGATAAGAATTGACGGAGCTTTGAGAATGCAACCCAAATAAATAAGCAATATGTATAAGTTAAAACCTCCATTTCATGCTGACCATGATCAATGGCGGAAGATTGGGTTGGTGGTAAATACAGCCGTAGTGGTTTGGGGAGAAAGCTGAATTATAAATTACTCATGTTCCGTCAGCAGGCGCGGCATCACAATGACCGGGTGTAACTAATGCTTTCTACACAGAATTAAATTTGAAATAATTAAATTGATGAATATAAATTTAACCGAAATAGTTGCTATTGATGTGCATACACATGCTGAAGTAAGTTGCCGTCAGCCACATGATGATTACCGGCCGGAGTTGGATGAAGCATTTGCGATATTTTTCAAATCAACCCATCGGCCCACCATTCAGGAAACCTGTGATTATTACAGAAGCCTCAGGATGGCATTCGTGATGTTTACTATAGATGCAGAGTATGAGTTGGGAAGAAAAAGAATTCCTAATGAAGAAATCGCCGAAGCAGCGATAGAAAATAGCGATGTACTGATACCCTTTGCCAGTATTGACCCGCACAAAGGACGCATGGGTGCAAGGGAAGCTAAAAGATTGATCAATGAATTCGGTGTAAAGGGTTTTAAGTTTCATCCTACGGTACAGGGTTTTTATCCCAATGATAGAATGGCTTATCACCTGTATGAAGTAATTGCCGCGGCCGGATTGCCCATGATATTTCACACGGGTCATTCGGGATTTGGCAGTGGTGTTCCTGGCGGAGGCGGTTTAAGATTGGAGTATTCCAATCCGATTCATATTGATGATGTGGCAATTGATTTCCCTGGCGTTCCCATCATTATGGCGCATCCATCCTGGCCCTGGCAGGATGAGGCCCTTAGTGTGGCCATGCACAAACCAAATGTCTATATTGATCTAAGTGGCTGGAGCCCCAGATATTTTCCAGCACAATTGGTTCAGTACGCAAATACACAATTGAAACATAAAATGCTTTTCGGAACAGATTTCCCCTTAATAACGCCTGAAAGGTGGATAAAAGATTTTGAGGCCGCTGGATTTAAAGAGGAAGTGAAACCTTTGATATTAAAAGAAAATGCGATAAAAATGCTGGGGTTAAAATGAAATTAACTATTAATAATGAAACTATAAACGATGCATAGGTTGATGTTGACCCGACAGTTCATGGTATAACCCTGAAAGTAATGACATCCTCAGTTATAACAGTTGAAGGTAGCAAGATAAGCACAACGGCTGATTTTGTTACAGTATTGACCAAAAAATTAAAATAACTTCCTATATTTTTCAGGCGATAAAAATAATTCTATATGAAACGATTTATAACCGTGTTTGTTTCAATTCAAATTTCTTGTTTGATTTGCTTAGCCCAGTCTGCGCCTTCAATTAAATTATTCCGTTTCGGCAACCCCGGAAATGAAAAACCAGCCGTCATTACCGCCGATGGCAAAAGACTGAACACATCTTCCTTTGGTGAAGATTATAACGAACGGTTTTTTGCCACCAACGGCATTGAACGGTTAGAAAAATGGATGGAGAAGAATAAAGGAAAATGCCCTGCAGTTCCAACCAATGCAAGAATAGCTTCCTGTGTAGCGAGGCCATCCAAAATAGTTGCTATAGGATTAAACTACGCAGCGCATATAAAAGAAGGCGGAGCCCCCACGCCACCAGAGCCGGTAATATTCTTAAAAGCTACCACCTCCCTGAGTGGCCCATACGATAGCGTAATCATTCCCAAAAATTCTTTCAAGACAGATTATGAAGCAGAGTTAGCCATTGTTATAGGTAAGCAAGCCTCCTACACATCTGAAAAGGATGCATTGAATTATATTGCCGGTTATACAATCATAAATGATTATAGTGAAAGAGAATGGCAATTGGAAAAAACCGCCGGTCAATGGGACAAAGGCAAGAGCTCCAATACATTTGCACCACTTGGTCCCTGGTTAGTTACACCGAAGGAAGTTGGCGACCCTCACAACTTAAAAATATGGTTGAAGGTAAATGGAGTAATCAGGCAGGAAGCCAATACCGGCGATATGATATTTAAAGTGGCAAGATTAGTAAGTGAAGTAAGCCAGTACATGACCTTGCTCCCCGGCGATGTAATTGCCACAGGAACTCCATCCGGTGTGGGCCTTGGCCATAAACCACCAATTTATTTAAAAGCCGGGGATGTAGTGGAACTGGGAATTGAAAAACTGGGAACGCAAAAACAAACTGCCGGTACTGCTATGAAATATTTTTTAACGGAGACTGAATATAAAGATTACGAGGACTGGGTGGCATTGGGCGTAGGGGGCATTCCGAATACACTGGAAGGGTATAGGCGTGTAAAAACGTTGGGCTCTCATATGGGCAATCCTCTAAATGTAAATATCATTAAAGAAGATATTGGTGCGAAAGGAGATATCAAAGTGCTGGATATTTTACCGGCACGGGAGGGACCAAAACCAACTATTGCACCCTTTGCGGTACCACACAGGCAAACCGACCAGCATAATGATACCATTACAAGAAATAAGCAAAAACAGATTTTTGATGCGCAGGTGGCAGATCCAAACTTTAACCTGGTATTTAAAATGAGTGTTTTTGAAAGGCACAACTCCGCCATATTTTTAAAAGACAGTTCATCAGGCAATTCAACGGCTACACCGCTTACCCATGCTGAAATCGGGCATATTCATCCTACAGACGGGTCCATGCACATGATACTAAGTCCAAGTGATACCAAAACTGTGATAGAAAGCGGCTGGGGCGAACTCCACGGTCTGGCAGGACAGGGAGGCGAAATGGCAAAAACCTACATGATGATCTATTCTCCCAGGAACGCGATGGAGCTGGAAATAACAAGGAAGATACTCGAAGCTGCTGTTAAATATGCGGCTTTACAGGTAAAACAGTAATTAATTTCTTAAGAATGTTTAGGTTCCAAAATTAAATTGTCAAAATACTGTAATTGGCTAAAGCATGAATTAGCCATGATCAATATTTCACCATTCATCAATCACCATTCACAAGAATGCACCACAATTCATGGACATTTATAATTTTTTCCTGTAACTTTCTGTATCATTTAAAACATACAACAATGCATAAAATATTTTTTTACACCTTCGCCATTTTATTTGGCGCCCTGGGTTTTAGTAATAAAGAGAATACCATTGCTGATACACAGCGTGAAATTATCAGTTGCCATCCCGGCACGAACGAGGATGGAATGGCAGCTTTTGCAAACGACCCGGCATTTATTGCCATGCATCTTTCTCCTCTTTCCATCCATTATACAGCACAGGGTGAAAATATCAGCTTTCCCGCCGCGGATGGTATTGATGCAAAAGGCTATTCAATCAAAGCAAAGACAAAATCACAGAAATGGTTGTTTGTGTACCAGGAATGGTGGGGTTTAAACGATTTTGTAAAACGCCAGGCTGATATTTTTTATAATGATTTGGGCGGGAATGTAAATGTATTGGCTTTGGATATGTATGATGGCAAAGTGACTGCTGACCCCAAGGAGGCCGGGCAGTTTATGCAGAGTGTAGCAGAAAGCAGGCTGGAAAATATTGTGAAAGCTGGTATTGCATATGCCGGGAATAAAGCAATGATCGCCAATGTTGGCTGGTGCTTTGGCGGCGGCTGGTCATTAAAATCAGCCATTATTTTAGGCAAACAAAATATTGGTACTGTAATGTATTATGGTATGCCGGTAAAGGATATTGAAAAGTTAAAAACGCTTAACAGTGATGTGCTGGGTTTATTTGCCACAGAAAATTTTATTACAAAACAAATAATTGAAGAATTTGCTGCTAATATGAAAACTGCCGGCAAAGAACTGAACTATAAAATATTCGACGCGGTACATGGTTTTGCCAATCCCAGCAATCCCAAACACGATGAGGCCAAAACCAAAGAAGCATATGGTATGGCAATTGAGTATCTGAAAAAGAAGTTTAATGTCTCGTAATTACGGTAAGTGAAAATTGTTTATCCAGGCCGCAAGAAAATTTATCCATCAAATAAATTTCTAACCATCGGGGAGCCGGGCAATTCATTTAGTCCCGTCCATTTACGGAACCATCTAAAATGTAAAGTAAACATTCCTACAATGGAAGAGACCATTGCCATTCTGATGGCTGATTTATCGGGATACACTGCTCTTACGGAAACTCATGGTTCCCATGCTGCTGCAGATTTGATAGACAAGTATATCGGGATAGTAGAAAATTGCCTGGTTGGAGATAGCAAACTACATGAACGTACCGGGGATGAAATTATGATTGTTTCGGCTTCTACCGACTTTTTACTGGCAACCGCGCTTTTGATTGAGAAGGATACAATCAATGAAGAAAATTTTCTCCGGGTGCATGGAGGGCTGCACTATGGTAATGTATTAAAAAGAGGCAATAGTTATTTTGGATCTGCGATAAATTTAACATCCAGGATTGCTGCTAAGGCAAAGGAAGGTACATTTTGGTGCTCTGAAGAATTTGTAAATGCATTATCAGATAAATCTGCATTTACGCTGAAATCAAAAGGATATCACCTTTTTAAAAATATCAGTAAGGAAAAGGAAGTATTTGAATTAGGCGTAGAAAATAAAAAGACATTTTATGTTGATCCTGTTTGCCGAATGCTGATCCTTGATCCCCGGGGTGCAATCCCACATCCAAATCAAAGCGAACTGTATTTTTGCTCTCCGCATTGTCTGGGAATTTATGAAGCAAATCTCTGGGTTTCTCCCTGATCCGGGATGAAAACTTAACTTAAAATATTTAGCATACATCGAATTGAAACAGGACCACTTTTTTACCCCTTGGCAGTAGATCATCGTAGCAATCTGCTCCCCACATCACAATTGTCAAAAGTCATTTCTTTCTATTTCAGGAGGGTAGGCGCTTTTGTGCCCGAATTGCCCGGTACCGGCAAACACAAAATTATATAAAGCTTCCACAAGATAGTATAACAATCACCTGCTGATCCCGATCTATTTTTGTTCTATTAAATAAGCAATGTCTTCCCAACAGAACAAATGAATTTCAAAT
>JBDTWP010000222.1:0-11250 GCA_040006615.1 Ferruginibacter sp. | reverse complement strand
CAAGAAAAAAAAGAAAATGAAGCCTAACCTATTATCAGCTTAGGTTTGCGAATGTCATACCTAATGCTATACTTTTAATTTTAATATAGTCCGGTTGAGACCAAAGTTAATGGTATCAACTCAATTGTTAATGGGCAATGGAAATATTGGAAATTGCCCATTGCCCAGTCACCATTCACAAATCGATGCGTCCAACAAAAAACCGAAGTCGTTCCGCTTCGGTTTTTCCAATATCAATAACTGGAAATCATACCAGGTCAATATCAAAATTTACAAGTTGTACAAATTCACTCAGCCTGTCATCAATTTCTTTTTTGGTAATTTCCTTCATCCTGTTGGGACCAAATTTTTCAACACAAAAACTAGCCAGGGCACTTCCAACGATAATGGCGGTTTTCATATTTTCAAAACTGATATCTCCGCTTTTGGCGAGAAACCCCATAAAACCCCCTGCAAAGGAATCTCCTGCACCAGTCGGATCAAATACTTCTTCCAACGGCAATGCCGGAGCGAAAAAAACATGGTTTTCATGGAATAATAGGGCGCCATGTTCCCCTTTTTTAATTACTATAAATTTTGGCCCCATCTCAAGTATAACCCTTGCTGCTTTTACTAAAGAGAATTGCCCGCTCAGTTGCCTTGCTTCTGCATCATTGATCAGCAATACATCAATTTTTTTCAACACTGTCTTTAAATCATCCAACGCTATGTCCATCCAAAAATTCATGGTATCCATCGCGATCAGTTTTGGCCTTACTTTTAATTGATTGATCACACTCAATTGTATATTGGGCGATAAATTTCCCAGCATTAAAAACTCCGCTCCCTGGTAACTTTCCGGTACTATGGGATTAAAATCTGCCAATACATTCAGGTCAGTCACAAGCGTATCACGGTTATTCATATCAAGGTGATACTTACCACTCCAAAAAAAAGATTTCTTATCAGACACCACTTCTACCCCTTCCAATTGTACACCACGTTTTTTTAGTTCGGCCAGTTCTTCCTGTGGGAAATCGTACCCGATAATTGAAATTTGCTGAATAGGAGTAACAAAATGGCCGGCTGAATAGGCTACATAAGTTGCTGATCCACCTACAATTTTATCCACTTTTCCAAAAGGAGTTTCTATAGCATCAAAAGCCATTGTTCCAACTGATATTAAAGACATGTTATTTTTATTTAATTTTACTTACGGGAAGCCTGGATCGTTTATTGAAATTGTTGCAAAAGTAGTGGTTTATGAAGTGTTTTAGCCAGGTAATTCCTTTTTTGTTACTTCTTCAGAGTTGAAACACCTGCAAATTATAAAAACCGGATAATCATGCAGTGGTATTTTTTTATGGTTAGATATTCATTGAGTTATTCTGTAGAAAAAGTAATCTTTTGCAGATCAGTATTATAAGTTATAATACTTTCAAAAATTTAAAAATTATGCTGGTAAAAATTCATCCTGAAAATCCGCAGCCACGGCTGATCAAACAGGTGGTGGAATGCCTTAAAGACGGTGGCGTAATCATCTATCCGACAGATACGATTTACGGGTTGGGTTGCGATATCAAACAACAAAAAGCAGTTGAAAGGATCTGCCGGATAAAAAACATAAATCCCCAAAAGGCGCAACTGACTTTTATTTGCCTTGACCTCAGCCACTTAAGCGATTATACCAAAAGCATTGATACACCATTGTACAGGATGTTAAAAAATTATTTACCCGGGCCATACACGTTTATATTACCCGCCAGTAAACTGGTTCCTAAAATTTTGCAGAGTAAAAAAAGCACCATTGGTTTGAGAATTCCCGGAAATGCAATTTGTCATCATATTTTAGAGGCCATGGGCAACCCAATTTTAAGTACCTCGTTGCCGGGTGAAATGGTAGAAGATAATACTGATCCGGAAATTATTTATCAAAAATTTGAGCACCTCGTGGATTTTGTAATTGACGGAGGTATTGGCGGAATGGTGCCCTCTACGATCATTGATTGTACCAAAGATGAATGGTTGATAATAAGACAAGGGCAGGGAGAATGGGTGGCATAGCGGCGGAGCCTTTTAATACATCCAGTGCGTCGGGTTCAATTGTGCCGTATTGTAGCATTTGTAATCTGTTAATTGATTATTAAACAAGGCACTTGCCAGGCAGATGGTAGAAAGAGAAAGCCACCTGGCATTTGTTAATTTGTCGCAGATAATTTCATCACCATAGTACCTTCGGCACTGCCGGATATCTTCCACATCCCCTCTTTCAAATACCCGTTCTATCACAAAACCTGCTTTTTTATCATAATCAAGCACCTCAAAATTTACATCCCAAAAGATGCGCCTGTTGAAAACCGGTTTCTTTATTGCGTCTTTCATGATCATAAAATTACAAATTAATATCTGTTTTTGGAGAAACCATGTGTGACTGAAAAGATACTGCCCCACTTTCGAAGGTTATAAAACTTATTTAAGGAGTAGTGTATGGGTAAAAATGAAAAGCATATTCTATTGGCGGGATATTTATGAACATTGATTCCGGTCAAATAAAAAAGGCGCCGGCAAATGCCGGCACCCTTTTACTTTATATACCATCTCAACCGTAGATGCGTTATATACCATACATACCCTGTTTACCTTAATCAATGCCTTCTCTGCCTGTCATGCTTTTGACGGTAAATATTCCTGCTTAGTCTCCTGTTGTCCCTGCGGAGATCGGCTCTTTCACGGCGGCTAATATGGCCATCATTTGCTTTATACCGGACGGCTTCTCTTCGTAATTGCCTTTTCTGTCCATTCAACAAGGCTGTTTCCCGGGCGGTAAGTTGTCCGCTTCTGATTCCCTGGTGTATCCGTTTATTTTCATCACGCAAACTGCGGTTGTTTTGTGCAGATGCATTGATAGTTAACGCGCTCAGTAAGACAATGACAACAATAATTAATTTTGATTTCATAATAATAAGTTTAAAATATTTGTAAAAATAAAATTGAATAACCGGTTACATATACAGACAGGGTACGGAGAAGAAAGTTTAACGGACAGTAAAATATTTGAAATGTCATAATGGGGAATGACGCACCAGGCGAAATAATACTGAACCGAAGGCAGGTAATTAAGGCATTTCTAACTGGTCGGAATAAATTTTAAAACTTTTCCGGTGGTATTTACAAAGACCATGAGTTTCTATGGCTTTGCGGTGAAAACCTGTACCATAGGCTTTATTACTATTCCAGCCATATTGTGGAAATTCAAGATGCAATAGCTGCATGAATTCATCACGATGTGTTTTGGCTAATATACTCGCCGCGGCTATAGAAGAATATTTGCCATCCCCCTGTACAATACATTGATGAGGAATATTTGTGTAAGGCTTAAAACGATTCCCATCTATAAGTAATAAACCAGGCTTTACGGTTAGTTTATCCAACGACAAATGCATCGCCTTAAAGGAAGCCTGCAAAATATTGATCAAATCTATTTCATCACTATCAACAGCAGAAACGGCAAAAGCAATACTTTCTTTTTCAATAATTGGTCTCAGTAAATCTCTTTCCTCTGCCCGAAGCTGTTTGCTGTCATTTAATAAGGGATGATGAAAATCTGGCGGTAAAATAACGGCTGCGGCAAATACCGGTCCGGCAAAGCATCCCCTGCCTGCCTCATCAAGGCCGGCTTCTATTAATATACTTTGAAAGTATGATAACAGCATATGCATAACAAATATCCGTTAAATGAATATAAACACCTTTATTGTGGAAAAACAAATATTGCTATACTAACTTTGCGACCGCATGAATGAGCTATTGGAAAAAGATACTCCTGTTCGCCCAACCTCCGGGCCAGTCGCAATTTGGTTATTAATCGGAGTTGGCATGATCCTGATACAGGTACTTCTTGGCGGAATAACCCGGTTAACCGAATCCGGGCTTTCTATTACCGAGTGGAAACCCATTACCGGTACATTGCCCCCGCTGAATGATATTGCCTGGCAGGCTGAATTTGATAAATATAAAGTAACCGATCAATTTAAATATGTACATCAGAATTTCAATTTATCCGAATTCAAATCGATATTTTTCTGGGAGTGGCTTCACCGCGTTTGGGCGAGATTGATGGGCATGGTTTTTTTAGCTGGCTTTATTTTTTTTCTCTACAAAAAGAAATTTAGAAAAGAAATGGTTTTACCCATGGTAATACTTTTTATCCTGGGAGCTATACAGGGCGCAATCGGCTGGCTGATGGTAAAGAGCGGTTTGGTGCCTGAAAAATATTTTGTAGGCCATATAGAATTGGCAACACATTTTATCGCGGCAATAGGGTTATTGAGTTACACACTATGGTTCGCACTCGGTTTCTTAATTTCACCGCAACAAAAGTTAGTAAATGCGACCTTACAAAAATTATTAATTTCTATATTAATAGTGCTGTCTTTACAATTGGTTTATGGGGCATTTATGGCCGGCCTGAGAGCATCAGTAGTAGCTCCAACCTGGCCCGATATTAACGGAAAAATGATACCGGCAGGTTTGAATGACCTGGTGCCGTTGGCAAAAAATTTTGCATATAATCCGATCGCAATTCACTTCATACACCGGGGCCTGGCCTATTTGCTTTTTTGTTTGATTTTTCTCTGGTGGTTAAAAGCGAATACTATAAAAGAAAATAGATTATTCCTCCGTTTGCGATTTTACCTGTTGCTGTTAGTAAGTTTACAGGTGATATTGGGCATATTTACTGTTTTGAATGCCACTGATCCCAATCGCCTGGTATGGTTCGGCGTTTCACATCAATTTACTGCCATTTTATTGATAATGGCGGTCGTCTGTCTGTTATTTGTAGTAAAAAGAAAGTCAATTAAATAAGAGTTAGTTCGGGTAGATGAACTTTTGGAAGATTATTCATCCGCAAATTAATACGGCATAACATATTAAAATTCTGTTTTTATCGTTGTACATTTAGTAAAACGATTTAAATGCGGGTTTTAATAAAAAACATTTTCTATTCTTTTCCTGTCCAGCTTTTTATTTTGCATTTTCGTAAGTACCAGATATTATTGATTATTTGGGGGATATTGACCAGCACTGTCAATAGTGGTTTTATGAAAAACTTTGGTGCTGATTCGTTATTTTTTGTGCCGGAATATATGGGAAATGTGGACGCTTTAAGCGCTTCATTGGTTGGTATTGCTATGGGCGTATTCTTTATGAGCTGGAATATCACTACGTTTATTTTGCACACCAAGCGATTTAAATTCTTAGCTACCGCATCCAAGCCTTTCTTAAAATATTGCATGAATAATTCAATATTGCCGTTGCTATTTTTACTCTTCTACCTTATCAGGGCAATACAATACAATTTGTTCAAGGAATTACTGACTGTTTCAGAGCAAACTGTATTAATTATTGGTTTTTTGGGAGGATTAATTTTACTGATTGCCTTTTCTTTCGCTTTCTTTTTTGGCGCCGACAGAACTATTCTTCGTACAATCACACCGGTAATTTCCAGTCCTGAACATAGTAAGAAAACCGATGATCCTAAAGTTCAATTTCAGTCAGATGGTTTTGGTATGAAAGTGAGTTATTTTATCACCGGTCGGTTTAGATTTAAGAAGGTCCGGCCTGTTACGCATTATAGTCAGCAATTTTTGGATACTATTTTTAAGCGACATCATTTTGCAGCGATGGTAGGTATCCTCTTGTCATTTATCTTTCTGATTACGGGAGGTTTTTTTTTAGATGTTAAGTTTTTTCAGGCACCCGCCGCTGCCAGTATCCTTATTTTTTTTGCGATCATGGTAGCGGTAATTGGAGCGCTCACTTATTTTCTTCAAAGCTGGAGCGTACTATTTTTGATCGGGCTGGTGATGGTATTAAATGTGTTGTACCAAAAAGAGATAATCGATCCCCGTAATAAGGCTTATGGCCTCAATTACGGCAATAAAAAGGAGCGGCCCGGTTACAACAGGGAATCGTTACAGCAATTGTGTACACCGGCATTGATAAGCAGGGACAAGGCCAATATGGTTACCGTATTAGATAACTGGAAAAGGAAACAGGATTCCCCAAAGCCGGTAATGGTTTTTATTAACGTGAGCGGCGGAGGATTAAGGAGTGCCACATTCGTAATGAATACAATGCAGCAACTGGACAGCATCACCCATGGCAGGTTGATGCGGCAAATATTTTTAATCAGCGGTTCAAGTGGCGGTATGTTATCGGCCACTTACTTTAGAGAACTATATGCGAAAAGAAATAAAGCTTCTTCCGTAAATATACATGATGCGGCATATATCGATAATATTACACAGGACTTGCTGAACCCTATATTTTCATCCATGGTTAGCAGGGATATTTTTGCTCCGGCTCAAAAATTTTCTATCGGGCCTTATCAATATGTAAAAGACCGGGGATATGCATTGGAAGAAAAACTGAATGAAAATACGGGCGGCATACTCAATAAACTAATGAAAGACTATGAAAAGGAAGAAAAAGCTGCCAATATTCCAATGATCATTTTTAATTCGGTAATTACCCTCGACGGAAGAAAAATGATGATTGGAACACAACCCCTCAGTTTTATGATGAAGCCGCTGGTATTCGCCGGCGATAAGGATTATAGTCCTGATGCCGTAGATTTCGCGGCATTGTTTTCCAGGCAAGATCCGGGTAATATCCGCGTACTTACCGCTCTTCGTATGAATGCCACTTTTCCCTATATATTGCCCAATGTTTGGCTGCCTACCAACCCGGTTATTGATGTAATGGATGCAGGGATAAGAGATAATTTTGGCCAGGAAACCACGCTTCGCTTTATAGATCATTTCAAGGATTGGATAGGCAAAAATACAAGCGGAGTGGTAATTTTACAAATAAGGGACAGGGCAAATGACTATTGGCAGTACCCTTTGGAAACCGGGTCAATCACTGATATCCTCATTAAACCTGCTACCATGCTGCAACACAATTGGCACAATTTCCAGGACTACACCCAATCTGACCAGTTCAGTTATTTAAAAGATTCGACCCATTATAACCTGCACCGTCTCACCTTCATATATGTTCCTAAAACAGAAGAACGGAGTGCAACTTTGAACTTTCATTTGACAGCGGCGGAAAAAAAGGATGTTATAGCCTCCTTCGATACGGATTACAACCAAAAGGTCTTGCAGGATCTTCTGGCATTACTCGGTAAAAAATAGGTAAATAAAACTGCCCGGTTAATAAATTGTATCCTGTATTTCTGTGATTTTCTGTAACGCTAATTTATCGAATATCATTTCTTTATTTTCAATTGCCTCTCTCAATATATCATTGATAGTGATCACGCCCATAAACACATTGTGGTCAAATGCAAGCAGGTAGCGTGTTTTGTGCGTATTGAATAGCTGCATGCAAATTTCTGCTGTGTCCTGCATTGTCACTGTGGGCAATGAGCCACTCATTACTTCTTTTACTGAACAGCTATCACTGTGTAATCCTTTTAATATTACATTTCTGCTATAATCCCTTTCAGAGAAAATACCATGAAAATTGTCATTGTGTTTAACTACCAGGTAGCTGAGGTTGACTGAATTCATCAATTGTAATGCCTCTATCACTTTAGCATCAGGATCAATAAAATTAAATACCGGAGGTTTATTTTGTAAAATGTTTGCAACCGTACGCATATTTCTCTGCTTTAAAATGAAGAAATAAAAATATATACTCTAAGTTACCGATTTTTAAATAAAATTATTATTTTTCGGGTTGTATCAATTTAAATGCATCCGGAATAATCTCAATAATAATTTTTTTTGAAGTATAAGCAGGATCGCCATCAATATGGAGTGGCGCCTCATCCGGGTTGTGTATGATCAGTTTATCGGTTTGAAAGTAAACCACACCCTTTTTATGAAATGTCTTTTCGTCATATTCTTTTATTTTGCCGCCACTCACCTGGTGCAGCACCGCCCATAAAAATCTAAGTTTACTCATCTTCTTTACAACAACTATATCCAGCAATCCATCATGGAGGCTCGCCATGGGCGCAATGGTAAAATGGTTACCAAACTGGTTGCTGTTTGCAATACTTATAAAGTAGGCGGAAGTGATAAAAGATTTGCCTTTATTGGTTATTTCAAATGACCATGGACGCACATGTATAAAATTGATAAAAGTTTGTTTTATATAAGTTGCCAGCCCTCTTTTTGGTTGCCGTGAAAAATCACCTGCCACCTTTGCATCAAAACCAAGCCCGCATAACATACAACTGAAAGTAGAATTGATAAAAAAAGAATCAATATAGGCTGCTTTACCGGTGAAAATGAGATCCAGCGCCTTATCAATGCGTTTAGGAATTTTTGCGCCCAGCGCGAGCCCGTTTCCTGACCCCATCGGTATTATACCGATATTGATACTTTCATCTAATAATGTGCCCGCCACCTGGCTTACCGTACCGTCACCGCCACAAATAACAATGTCTGTAATATGCTCTCTGCTGATTTTTTCCTTTAGAAAAAAATAATTACCATCTGCCCTTGTAGGTAAAATTTCAAAGGCAATATTTTGCAGCGTTGTTTTTTTTTCAATTCTTTTTATCAAATCCTCCTTTCCCCTGGTGCCTGAAATGGGATTTACGAAATAAATTATTTTGCGGCTCATCTGGTATAATTACAGGTAAAAATAAATTAATTCACACCCTTCATCAAAGGCTGTTCAATTCAAACCGAAAAATAGATTTGCAAAGAAAGATCTACCAGCGGATCAATACACTTGCCCACGTGTATCCGCTTCCAAACGCTGCCAGGCAAACCAGGTCGCCTTCTTTAATTTTTCCTTCCTCCCACGCTTCACAAAGGGCGATAGGGATAGATGCTGCAGTAGTGTTCCCGAATTTTTGAATGTTATTATGTACCTGGCTATCCTGCAACCCCAGTTTCTTCTGTACAAACTGGCTGATGCGTAAATTAGCCTGGTGAGGAATAAGCATGTTCAGATCGGCAGCAGTAAGTCCGTTTGCAGATAAAGCTTCCATCACTACCTCCGGAAATTTAACGATGGCCTTCTTAAAAACCGCCTGGCCGTCCATAAAAGGAAAGTTTTGTGCATGATCGATCATATCTTTACTCATGAACATATCCGCTATTTCGGCATCATTGAAATCGGCTACTTTATCCTTTACCCAGTGGTTGGCATGCGTGCCCGGATTATACATTGCCAGCAACTCTGCACTTTCTCCATCGCTGTGCAAATGAGTACTTAAAATTCCCTGCCCCTCATTTTCTGCAGGCTGGAGTACCACTGCCCCGGCGCCATCACCGAATATCACAGAAATATTTCTTCCCCTTGTTGTAAGATCCAGGCCAAAAGAATGCTTTTCACTTCCTATTACCAGGATATTTTTATACATACCGGTTTTTATAAACTGGTCGGCTACCGATAAAGCATAAACGAAGCCGCTGCATTGATTACGGATATCCAGCGCACCTATCTCTTTCATCTGCATCGCTCTTTGTACCAGTACCCCGCAACCGGGGAAATAATAATCGGGGCTTAATGTCGCGAATATAATAAAATCAATCTCTGCCGCCGTAGTACCTGCCCTTTCGATAGCTACTTTCGCAGCTTCTACACCCATGGTAGTAGTGGTTTCTTCAGTACGGTGGGCATACCGCCTTTCTTTGATGCCCGTACGTTCCTGTATCCACTCATCACTTGTATCCATGTACTGTTTCAAATCATCATTGGTGAAGATTTTTTCAGGTACGTACATCCCTATGCCGGCAATTTTACTCTTTAACATGAAGCAATCATTTATTGAAGGGGCAAATTACAAAATTGTATAGGATTTGTAACTGTTTCATTTGCAACTGACACGAAATACCGGTATACCTGTTCAAAGGCAGGCAACCAGCTATTACACGATCGCCTCTGTATTTTGATGTGGGTAATTGATCCTTCATTTCAACTCATCTTAATTTACTAAAGAAATTACCAATGAACCCACCAATTTCCATCATCCAGGCAATACCTAAATGTACCAGTAAACCGCCCCAGATGCTTCGGGTATTGTATGATACGATGCCCAGTAATATCCCTCCAAAAAAACTACTGATAGCCTCACCCATTGGCTTGCCAAAATGTATGGTACAGTAAAAGCAGGCAACCGGTATGATGCAATGTTGTCTGCAAATTTGCAATAATGCCAATATTAAAAATCCGCGGAAGAAAAACTCGATACTCACAAAATCAAATCCATAACATAGCTCAAAGACGGGATAGCGCCATTTATCCGCCCAGACATTCATAGGAATTCCGGTTAGTAATTTTGCCTTTGGATACATATGTAAAAAATCCTTTTGTGTACTTGCCAATGCCACCAGCGGAACCATTACCAGCAACATAATGATATAGGGCCGTAGCTGATCCAAAGACCTGCTTCCGTAAAAGGGCTGGTTATTCCTGTCTTTAACCAGCCAGGTGATGTACACTGGGATGAGCACTACAAAAACCCTCACGATCCAGTTAATACTGTGCAGGTAAAAACCCTGGTCAGCACTTGTAAAGTTTCCAATAACCCAGCTTTTATGAAAATCAAAATTTACCCGGAAGGAAAAAAAAGCAGGTGCCAAAACTAGTATCATCCAAAACCAACCGTCTCTGTAGTAACTGCAATCTTTGAAAAACAGCAATTGCAGCAGGAACGCAGTAATAAATGGAATAAAGTATAATAAATAATAACCGGCAAAACCGGCCCACCGTGTTTTGTCACCTGAGGCCCATCTTTTTTCCAAACCATGCCAGTAGTTAAGATAAATTAATATTGCCAGCATCGTCATGATCAGCAGCAGGTAAAAAAAATTGAATTCTTTCGCATAAAACGCTTTGATGTATTTAAATACCTGGCTCAATAAATAATTTTTATTGCATAAAGATAAGTTTGCGATTGTTAGCTTAATAAAAAAACCGCATGCCTTTTAGGAACCGGGCTTTCATTCCATATCCGGTCATACAATACCATCAGATTTTATTTTAAAAGTGACAATCGTATGCGGGTGGAAAAGAATAATGATGGATCAATCCTTCCGCGGCGGCGGACAATACGTGGGTAGAAAAGAATAATGATTCAGCAATCTGTCCGCCGCGGCGGACAATACGTGGGTAGAAAAGAATAATGATCCAGCAATCTGTCCGCCGCGGCGGACAATACATGGGTAGAAAAGAATAATGATACGGCAATCTGTCCCATAGGGACAATACATGGGTAGAAAAGAATAATGATCCAGCAAT
>JBDTWP010000221.1:0-11284 GCA_040006615.1 Ferruginibacter sp. | reverse complement strand
AAAAGCCCTGTAAGGGCGAAATACAATAGCACAGGGTGAAGCCCTGTGAAATAATGGAAATAATAAAACCAACATCACAATAAACCCTCATGATCTTCCATTTATGTATATAAACCCCATAAACTGGATTCACTGAACCAAATGATAAACTGTGTATGCCATGTCGAAAGCTGGCAAATCGCATCAATGGCATTATTTAATGGCAAAATAAAGTAACAAAGACCGGTCCATTATGCACCAAAAAGGATAGCAAAATTACCCGCATAGTGCCAATTCCCATAATTCTCGCTTCCTGTTTCAAATTACCGGTTCCGTTGGAAGTTTATATTAGATATTGCCTGAGTTTCCTAACAATTAGATTTGCGACTAATAGGTTGGGAACCCAACATAACCATGCTACAATCGAGTAGGCAACTATAAAATCTCCGAATAATATGATTAAAAGCGGCAGCCAGATTCTGAGCGTCACAGCAGCGAAACATGCAGCATAGCTATAGATCATCAACCTCCGGTGTTGTTCAACCTGCATATTCTTGATTTTTAGGTAAGCTAATAGAGTTGTCGAAAACCATATAATTCCCAAACAAATGAATCCTGTTGAACTAATAACTCCCCCTGTGGCAAAAAAGCCTAGTCCAATGCTAGCCAGTGAACTAATAAGAACTGAGACAATGTAGATTTTTCCTATAGATCTGTGCATGGAAAGATTTCTTAGCCTGAGTTTTGAATTGAACTGTAGCCAGCCGATCAACAAGGCAATTCCTCCCAAAGTTATGTGAGTATAAAAGGCCGTGTTCCAAAGAGTATTTGCTAATAGTTCATTAGATTTTGAACTCAATAAACCAAATTTTCTCTCCTTAAAAAAATATATACCTGGATAAAGCCCGATCAAAATTGCTAATAAAGCGATGACGATTTTTGATATTTTTTGTGTCATGTAGGGGTCTGCTTAAATTACCATTAAGTTCTGTTGTCTTTCTTTCTTTGTCAGGGAAATCTGTAGCTTCTGTTCGCAATAATTTTAAGGCTGCAACATCCGTAGATTTTTTGCAGGAAAAGAATATCAGCGAAACGAATAGGCAGATTGATATTTTCATAAATGGTGAATTTAAGAATAAAAGCCTTTTTCGTTATTTCTTTTTACGTTACTAATCTTCACAAGGGTTAAAAAGGTGAATCTGCAATTGCTTGGAATTGGCCGCGGCCTGTTCTCGTAATTTATTGTAATCCATTTCAATTGACATTGTAGGATCAGGCCGCGGCCTGATCTGGTAAATAATTGCAATGCAATTATCCTTGATTTCAACTGTAATGTTTTTCGAAACAGCGCAAACAAAAAATCACTGATTTACCCCTTGCGCAGTATAATTATGGTTTGTAAGGTTCGATTGAGTGGATTTTGCAATTATTATCATGGATTAACTCAGTGCTCAGGTTCCAAATTTCCAGGGTATCCTCTTTACCGGCTCATCATCTTCATCAATAACTTTTGGTGGTTCCGGGTACTGAAATTGAACGATCTTTCCCTCCCGGAGATATACGGCATCAAGCAGTTTCGCCGCCTTCGATTTTCTGTTCAGGATCTGACGGTTATCGGAATCCCGGAAATAAATCCCCATGCAAATCACCAGCACCTTTCCTTCCGCACCATCCATCGGTAGTTCCAGGGTTGCATTGGGACAACGCCCATCTTTAAGTGGTAATACGATGTCTTCTAACCATATTTTTTCGCCCCATTTTCCCGGGAAGTCAAAAACGCAACACATAAATTCTAAAACAACCACCATGCCCTTGAGCGGTGCATTAAATGCATTCTGGATCATAAATTCGGGAAGCTCAATATAAATTTTATCAGGGGCTTCTATCCTCGTTTTAGGTTTGAATTTTAATAGATTATCCAAACTTGTGTAACTGTTCATCTCCATACCCTTTAGCAAAGCCACGTCTCCGTCCGTGACATGACGGCTCCCCTTAAGGGCAATGGGGCCGCTATTGACAATCCTGATAAATTTGCTGGTAAGCCTGTCGATAAATTCATTGTCAGCGAACCTTTTGACGTATTTGGCAAACCCCTTCCTCAACAGGCGGCCCGCCGTGCTCGCACTGCCAAACTCCTTGCTGCTCTGCTTGCTGCCCTCAGACCTTTTATATTTTTTTTTAGATTCGCCGCGCGCAAGATATTTTCCCTTGCGCCGGTAAAAGACCTTATCACCAAGTTTTCCGAATAATTTGAAAATACTTCTTTGAAATGCCATAAAAATTTCGTATATTGTAGTCAGTAAAATATTGGGATAAATGAAAATTAAATATATATATTTTCCGGCGGATTATGATCGTTTCAGCTACAATTTTATGCTTAAAAGTCCGTACAAAGTCCGTATCTACTCCGTGTTTCCTCCGTACCCAATCCATGGTTCTGTAATAGTTCTCTATTAGTTCATTCCTGGTTGCCTGTATCATCCCTTTATCATTCGCCCTTTCCGCATCATTCAAACAAACAGTCTAAAGTTGCAGGTTGATCAATCAAATTCAACATCCTCATATCCCCGCTAATATTCCTCATCCGTTTTCAGGCACAGCCATATTTTTCCCTTCTTTAAAGAAAAATATAAAATACAATAACACTGCAATCGCAATCCCCGCAGGTACCAGCCAGATACTTTGCCAGTCATGTGTTTCCCCCACCTGGTATCGCTCCGCTATAAAACCCGAAAACCAGGTCCCGATAAACATGCCCAGCCCATAGGTAGCAAAAGTGAAAAGGCCCTGCGCCGCATTCTTGATTTTTTCCCCGGCTTTTTTCTCCGTATACATATAACCAGTTACAAAAAAGAAATCATAGCACACACCATGCAAAATAATTCCGGCGTACAGCATCCAGCTACCAGGATCGGCATAGCCATAAGCAAAACATATATACCGCAAAACCCATGCACTCATTCCAAGCAGGAGCATATTCTTTACCCCGATACGGTTAAATAAAAAAGGTATCGCCAGGATGAATAGGCCTTCGGATACCTGTCCCAGGATCATTTTACCCGCCGCATTGCTCATCCCTATTTCATTGAGGAAGGGATTGGCAAATCCATAATAAAAGGCCAGCGGAATGCATGTCAGTACGGCGGCGACAAAAAAGACTAAGTAGGGTTTGCTTTTAAATAAAACCAGCGCATCAGTACCCAATGCTTTGGACGCGGAGACACCAGCCGACCTGGCTTTTGGCGGCGTGTTTGGCAGCGCAAAACTATACAATCCCAATACCACGGAGGAAGCTGCTGCAATATGAAAAGTAGCAGCGCTTTTTTCAATTCCCAAATTACCTATAAGGAGGCCGGCACCGATCCACCCCATTGTGCCAAACACCCTTATCCATGGAAATTGTTTACCCGGATCACTCATTTGAAAAAAGGCTACACTATTCGTTAAAGCAATGGTGGGCATATACAAAAGTGAATAAAAAAGTATGATCCAGTAGAAGGCGGTATTGTCTGTGATGGTGGTTGCAAGGAACAATAATGCTGCTCCCGCCAAATGCAAAACCCCGATCAGGCGCTGTGCGGCAAAATACCGGTCGGCAACCATCCCTACAAAAAATGGTGAGATCATCGTAGCGATGGCCAATGCACTGAAAGCAGCCCCGATCCGCACATCCGAAGAGTGCAGGTTTTCCTTCATATAGGTTCCCATCGTAACATACCAGGCACCCCAGATAAAATATTGTAAAAACATCATTACGGCCAGCTTTGCACCTGCACTTTTTTTCATAACCTGGTTTTTAAATTATTGTAATTTGGTGTTCTCATGCTATTGGATTGTTTACAAAAGGGTGAGGCTGGCAAAAAGACTTCAGGAAAATAAACAGGACGAACCCAATATTACTGAACCGCCACCTTGCTATGACCATTATCTCCTGAAAGATATTCAGAATTTATGTGATTTGAAATATTTTATTCTATAATTATTGCCGCCGCGGCGGATTGAATTTGAATATCCACAAGTGCAACCTGTGAATGACAAAAGATGATGTTTCGCTTTATGGAACCGAAAAAAATGTCGATAATCAATGAAAAACGCCGTAAGGAAGGAATACATTTGCAAAACCTCTACCTTTTGAATAAAAGCTTGAATATGAAAAATAGCGGATTGATTTTTTGCGCCTGCCTTTTATTTTCAGCATTTACTATAGGGCAAACTTTTAAGGGACAGGTTGAATTTTCAAGTGTGCCCGTTCCACCCGCACATTACCAGCAGGAATATACATTTGAAACTACCGTAAATATTGCCGCCTGGAAACAACTGGCAAAGGGCATGCATGTTTCATTTGGATCAACCGATGAACTGTATTTCAGAAGCGAAGTACCCACACTGCAAAATGAAACAGTAGCCTGGAAAGGGACCGGCTGGAAAGGCGAAAGGCTGAATGCAGTCGTATTGGTATGGTCGGCTGATACATTGCAGCAGGTGCGGTTCAGGTTGGGCGATCTTAAAAATAATAGAGGCAAAGTTTTAAGCAAAGACAACCTGCAGGTTAAAATGGTTCGCTATGTGATCTCCAACTATCCTTATGGGGCAAAAGATGTAACCTGTGGTGCGAGTCCCTATAAAGATATTTTCCTCATGCCCGACAGGTTTGAAGCCTTCGACCGCTTCGATGTGCCGGCAAATTCCGTAAGACCTGTTTGGATTTCCCTGGATATCCCTGCAACTGCCGAACCCGGTGAGTATAATGGGCCCATCGAAGTAAAAGCTGCAAACTATTCTACCACATTAAACCTTAAAATTACAGTCCAGGGCCAGTTCTTACCTAAACCCCATGAATGGAAACACCGGCTTGATCTTTGGCAGAATCCATGGGTGGTTGCATGGGAAAATCATGTAAAGCCCTGGTCGGAAGAGCACATGATATTATTAAAGAAACACCTGCAATTATATGCCGGTGCGGGTGGAACATATATCAGCACCTATGCGGTTCATTCGCCGTGGTCCGACAATTCCTATACGATTGAAGGGGGGATGATCGAATGGCTGAAACGAAAAGATGGATCCTGGAAATTTGATTACAATATTTTTGATCGGTATGTGCAGCTAGCCATTAGCGTCGGCATTGATAAAGCGATAACGATTTATACACCCGTTCCATGGGGATTCAGGTTTAGGTATTTGGATGAAGCCACCGGTATGTACCGGTATGAATCATGGGCGCCGGACACCAAAGAATTCAAAGCTTTCTGGAATGTCCTGCTCACAGATCTGAAAAAGCACCTTGAGCAAAAAGGATGGTTCGGCAAAACATATATTGGTATTAATGAAAACCCGCTTGAGC
The DNA here is from genome assembly GCA_040006615.1 of Ferruginibacter sp. Taxonomy (GTDB): domain Bacteria; phylum Bacteroidota; class Bacteroidia; order Chitinophagales; family Chitinophagaceae; genus Ferruginibacter. The sequence continues at coordinate 5,961 of JBDTWP010000221.1, read as the reverse complement.
AAACAATGGCCGCCATTAAAGTAGTGAAAGAACATTCTCCCAAATGGAAGATCACCTATGCAGGCGATTGGCACAAAGAACTGGAAAACCTCCTGGACGATTATTGTTTTTTAATTGGTAAAGAATCGGGTGTTGACGTGGTAAAAACCAGGACTGCAAAGGGTTTTACCACCACTTATTATAATTGTTGTAATCCCCCCGTTCCCAATAATTTTGTTTTCTCTCCGCCCATAGAAGGCAGGTGGCTTGGTTGGTACACTACCGCGCACAGGTATGACGGCTATTTACGCTGGGCCTACGACGCATGGCCTGCCGATCCTATGAGAGATGCAAGGCACGTACTATGGCCCGCAGGAGACTGTTTCATGATATATCCTGGCGGCAACAGTTGTATACGATTTGAAAAATTAAGGGAAGGCATTGTTGATTTTGAAAAGATAAGGATACTAAGAAAAAAAGCAGCGAATTCAACAGATAAAAATGTTCAGAACCTTGTCCGTCAATTAGAGGAGCATTTAAACTTATTTCTTGCAGAAAAGGATTTCAAAAGCGAAAAAATAAAAGCTGATGTAGATAAGGGAAGGGCCCTGGTTGAAGAAATAAGTAGGATATTAATTGATAATTGATAATGGCTTCAATTTTAAGATTCTTTCATTTGTAGAAAACCTTATTTCCCCGGTCACATCCCCGGGTATTTTCCAGGTCGGCCTGCAATGGATTGTATTTCTTCTTCCCAATTGTCACTCATCACTCAAACCCCCAGCCAAAGATCGATCGGCTTCTTTACCACAGGTGAGAATGGCAGCATTATTTTTTTTCCTTCACCCGCCGAAGCATATGCCGCATATAAGATCTCCAGCACCGCGCGTCCGTCTTCGCCTGTTACCAATGGTTGTTTATCTTGTTGTACGCATTCAATAAAATGCTTCAGTTCATGCGGATAGCCCTGGTTAAAAACTTCTTCAAATACGGTAAAACTCCAGCCAATGGTGGTATCAGCTTTTTCCATCGCATAACCATACCCTGTCTTGCTATACGATATCGCGGCATTTCCCATAAACAGGTCAGCGTAAACTACTCCCCCTGTTCCATACACTTCACTTTTGTCGTCCATGCCACCGTGTTTGGCCCAACTGTTTTCGGCAACGGCGGTTACACCGTTTTCAAACTCAACAATTACAACTGAATTGTCTTCCCCTTTCGTGCGGCTTTTGTGCAACACGGTTGACAGGCTCGCATATACGCTGCTAACTTTTGGATTATTCAGCATCCACCTGAACCAGGCGATGGCGTGGCAACCCATATCCATCAATACCCCGCCACCGGAAAGTGCGATATCATAAAACCAGTCTGTATGTGGACCCGAATGTTTTTCCGATTGTTTCAACATATAAATATTCCCGATGGCGCCTTCATTTACCATCTGCCTCACCCGCTCGTATTTGGGGGCAAAGCAAAGTTCCTCGGCGTACATCAGTTTCACCCCCGCCTTCCTGCAGGCCGCGATCATGGCATCTGCTTCTTCAAGCGTGATGGCCAAAGGCTTTTCAATAATGATATGTTTACCAGCCGCTGCCGCTTTCAGCGTGGCCTCAGCATGGAGGTAGTTAGGCAAACAAATGTCCACTACCTCGCACTCTGACTGTCGAATGATCTCATCCAGGTCATCATACCAGGCAGGAATATGATGTTTTTCCGCAAATGCTTTTGCCTTATCCTTATTTCGTCCATACACAGCTACCACTTCCGCTTCCGGCACAAAGCGATGATAGCTTTCCATATGAATGTCGGTGATAAAGCCAGCTCCCAAGATCGCAACTTTAGTTCTTTGCATAATTCATTTTTTAAAATGTAATGAAAAAAAACACGCTGTCCATAAAATTAAATGATGCACTACAAAACAACTGAAAAATAATCGTAAGATCATAAATTATATCTAAAAAACAGCAACCTTATGCTTTGCTACATTATATATACATCATTCACAATTAATTGAAAATCAAAGAAAACTATGTTAACTTTTCTACAGCAATACTGCCTTGCAAGTCCCAAATGAAACTGACCCGGACTGCGCGAGGTTGGATTTGAATTGCCACAGGCTTTAGCATGTGGATAATGTAAAATGCGATAAACGACGGCTTTAGCCGAATTGAATTTAAGCATTTTCTTAATTAATTTGGCTAAAGCCAAAAATGAACAAGTTTCCACCAGTTAAAGCTTGATGCAATTTATGATACCACTTTCAGCCAATGGGTGTATACTGCTTTTGTTGCTCGTCCGGAGCAGGATGAATTTGGAATGCACCCTCCCTGTACAGCGCCGGCAGAGGCGAAATACAAGAGTATAGGGTGACACCCTATAAATGCGGTGATGGAATATTTATTTGCCAACTAAATACCATCCCAAAACATCCGGATTATTACCGCTTGTTACGATAACACCTGTTATATTTGTACTGTAATTTTTAACCATTCAAAACTTATTATCATGCAACGATTTCTATCCCTCTTATTAATCTCCCTTATTCTTAGCACCACAGCAGGTGCCCAGACAAGCCCTGTTCAGGCTGTAGAGGCCGCAGTGGAGGCATTGCGCAAAGCCATGGTGGATGCTGACAAAGCCGTGCTGGAAAAACTGGCCCATGACTCCCTGACTTATGGTCATTCTAATGGTAACATAGAAAATAAGGCAACATTTGTAGAAAATATTATGAATGGCAATTCGGATTTTGTGTCGATTGATTTAACCGGCCAAACTATTTATGTAACCGGCAAAACAGCCATCGTTCGTCACAAATTGAGTGCAGCCACCAACAATAAAGGTGTTGGACCCGGCACAGTTAAACTGGCTATTCTGACCGTGTGGCACAAAGAGAATAAAGAATGGAAGTTGCTGGCCAGGCAGGCCGTGAAGATACAGTAGATCGGAACGCAGATATCGGGATATTGAATAAGATAATGAAATATTTATTTTTATCGCCTCTAAAAATTACCCATGTCTTATTTGAAAATTGGATTGTTTGGAATTGGTCTCGATACCTATTGGCCGCAATTTGCCGGGTTGAAGGAAAGACTGGAGGCTTATCTGAAATTCGTGGAAAATAAACTTGCAGCAATACACCCGCAAATTATAAATGCCGGTTTGGTAGATAACGTGGACCAGGCATTTGAAGCAGGCCGCATGTTTAGGGAGCGGGATGTTGATTTGATTTTTTTATATGTTACTACCTATGCTTTATCGTCAACAGTATTACCTGTCGTTCAAAGGGCAAAAGTACCGGTGATCATTTTAAACCTTGCCCCGGATGCCGCAATTGATTACCCATCCTTTAACGCGATGACAGACCGTACTAAAATGACGGGCGAATGGCTGGCTTATTGTTCAGCTTGCCCTGTACCAGAAATCGCCAACATATTTAACCGCACGGGAATTACCTTTCACCAGGTAACCGGCATGCTTCAAAATGATGAACCATGCTGGCGGGAAATATCAGAATGGATACAGGCCGCAAAAGTGGCGCACACGATGTTTTACAACCGGCTGGGTTGCATGGGCCATTACTATAGCGGAATGCTCGATATTTATACTGATCTCACCCGGCAATATGCGCATTTCGGTGGGCATATTGAATTGATTGAAGTAGAAGAACTTGCAGCCTTGCGCAAAGAAGTAAATGATGCTGATATGAAACAGCGGTTACAGTTATTTCACGAAACATTTGATGTGCAGCCAGATTGCGAAATGGAAGAACTGGAAAAAGCGGCGATTACTTCCGTAGCCTTAGACAGGTTAGTGGCGCAGTACAGGTTAGGATCAATGGCTTATTATTATAAAGGCACCGGTAATATTGCCAATGAAGAAGCAATTAACTCTATTATACCCGGTAACTCGTTACTTACCGCCAGGTCGGTCCCGGTCGCGGGTGAGTATGAAATAAAAAATGCCCAGGCCATGAAAATAATGGACAGCTTTGGTGCAGGAGGATCTTTTACGGAATACTATGCAATGGATTTTATAGAGGATGTGGTTTTGATGGGACATGATGGCCCCGGTCATATCGCCATTGCCGAAGGCAAAACAAAAATCCGTCCTTTACATGTTTATCATGGAAAAGTTGGTAAAGGTCTGTCGGTTGAAATGTCCGTAAGGAATGGCCCCGTTACCTTACTGTCTGTTGTGGAGAAATCAAATGGTAAACTGATGTTTTTAATTGCAGAAGCGGAATCCGTACCCGGCCCCATTTTACAAATCGGCAATACGAACAGCCGCTATAAATTCCCAATTGGTGCACGAAAGTTTGTGAATGATTGGAACAGCCATGGCCCTGCCCATCACTGCGCGGTAGGCGTGGGCCACATCAGCGCTAAAATTGAAAAGCTGGGGCATTTATTAAAGATGGAAGTCGTGAAGGTTTGCTGATCAGCAAAATGAGATCTTTTAAGCTGGTAAAGGTTTTCAGGAATTTAGTCGGTCAATAATAAAAAAAAATAGCAGGTCATTACTCAATATTATCCTGGAATTATTTGCTGTGCAATTGCCGCCTGGCCAGGATTAGATTAACAACAACTGCCGGATAAATAAATTAAATTAAAGCATTCATGACTGGCAACAATTTTACCTTGGTTTCATCACATCAAATGCATGAACAATTTGAAACCATATTATTTAAAGAAGGTTTCGCAAAAGACCGGGCGGATAAATGTGCTGCAATTTTTACAGCCAATAGTGTGGATGGAATTTATACGCATGGGGTAAACCGTTTCCCAAGATTTGTGCAGTATATAAAAGATGGTTATGTAAAGCCGCATGCAACACCGTCGATGAAAAATAAATTTGGCGCCATTGAACAATGGGATGGTAACCTGGCACCCGGTCCGCTGAATGCTCTGCATGCTACAGAAATGGCAGTGCAATTGGCAAAGCAACATGGTATTGGTTGTGTGGCATTGGCAAACACCAACCACTGGATGCGTGGCGGAACCTATGGTTGGCAGGCAGCTAAAGCGGGATGCGTTTTTATTGGCTGGACAAATACGATCGCCATCATGCCGGCCTGGGGAGCTATCAACCCGAAACTTGGTAACAATCCATTAGTATTTGCATTGCCATACAATGAAGAGGCCATCGTGTTGGATATGGCGATGTCACAATTTTCCTATGGCGCAATGGAATTAGCGGAATTGAAAAATGAAAGCCTGCCTGTGAACGGCGGCTATAATATGAATGGCGGGTTGACAAATGATCCCTCCGCAATACTCGCATCAAAACGTCCTTTGCCGGTAGGCTACTGGAAAGGCGCCGGGTTAGCCTTGTTACTGGATATACTGGCAGCCATTTTATCGGGTGGTTTACCGGTACATGAAATAACTAAAAAGAAAGTAGAGTACGGTTTATCACAGGTCTTTATTGCAATAGATATTTCAAAGTTGGGTAATCATTCCCTTATTGCAAAAACAGTAGAAGACATTATTACGGATTATCGTTTGTCTGTCACAGCTGATGAATCAGCAAAAATAACTTATCCCGGTCAACGTGTTTTGCAAACCAGGAAAAATAATCTTACCAACGGCATACCGGTGCTGAAGAAAGTGTGGGATGAGATTCTGGAACTTTGAAATTGGTCTGCCTGGCTGCCTCGTAAGGGTTCTCGTACGGGTTGCCAACCTTGGCAAAGGCTGTTCGTGTATTGAATAATATTAATAAAGGTTGGTAACCCTGGCAAAGGCTGTTCGTGTATTAATAATATCAATAAAGGTTGACAACCCTGGCTCACTGTCTCGTAAGGGTTGCCAACCTTGACAAAGACTGTTCGTGTATTTAATAATATTAATAAAGGTTGGTAACCCTGGCAAAGGCTGTTCGTGTATTTAATAATATCAACAAAGGTTGGCAACCCTGGCTCAAAGTCTCGTACGGGTTGCCAACCTTGGCAAAGGCTGTTCGTGTATTGAATAATATTAA
>JBDTWP010000220.1:0-11364 GCA_040006615.1 Ferruginibacter sp. | reverse complement strand
GTCCGAATGGCTTCAGCCGGGCGGGCTTGATTTTTTTTGTTTCTTTTTTTTATCAAGAAAAAAAAGAAAATGAAGCCTAACCTATTATCAGCTTAGGTTTGCGAATGTTATACCTAATGCTATAAAATGATTTACTGTATCCTCGCCGGTTGTGCAACCAGGCATGGATGTTATAAAAAGTGTCAGTTATTGGTAACTAAAAAACTAATTTTGCAATGCAAACACAAACTACAACAATGAAAGAATTAATACAGGAAAAATGGAACAAACGTCCATTAATCATCAGCGGCCCCTGTAGTGCAGAAACCGAAGAGCAGGTGCTTGAAACAGCCACCCGGCTTGCTAACACAGGTAAGGTTGACATATTGCGCGCCGGTATCTGGAAGCCGCGTACCAAGCCCGGCTTGTTCGAGGGTATTGGTGCCAAAGGTTTGTCATGGCTGACCCGGGCGAAAAAGATTACCGGTTTACCCACTACAGTGGAAGTGGCAACTGCAAAACACGTGGAAGATTCATTACACTTTGAAGTCGATATGCTTTGGATCGGTGCCAGAACTACCGTTAATCCATTCAGTGTCCAGGAAGTAGCTGATGCATTACGTGGCGTGGATATTCCCGTACTGATTAAAAACCCCATTAATCCTGACCTTGAATTATGGACCGGCGCCTTAGAGCGAATACAAAAAGCAGGTATTAAACAGGTAGGTATGATCCATCGTGGTTTTTCCAATTACGGTAATACGGAATACCGTAACGCACCAATGTGGCATTTGCCCATTGAAATGAAACGGAGGTTCCCCGAAATGATCTTAATATGTGATCCATCTCATATTTGTGGCAACAGAACAATGTTACAATCCGTGACACAAAAAAGTATTGATCTTGATTTTGATGGTGTGATGATTGAAAGTCATATTGATCCCGATAATGCATGGAGCGATGCCAAACAACAAATTACCCCTGAACGTTTGGCTGAAATGCTGGATGCATTGATCTGGCGTTCGGAAAATACCGATAAGCAGGAATTTATAACCGCTTTGGCTACACTAAGAGAACAAATCAATCACATAGATGATGAATTACTTTTACTGATTGGTCAGAGAATGAAAATTGCAGATAAGATCGGTGAATATAAACGCACCAATAACATTACAATATTGCAAACCAACCGCTGGAACGATATTCTGCAAAAGGCATTTAAAAAAGGAGAGACATTGGGCCTAAGCCAGGAATTTATAACCAAGTATTTTGATGCAGTACATCTGGAAAGCATCAATCACCAGAATAAAGTAATGAATAGCTAAGAAAAAGGATACTTGATACTGAATGCTGAATACGGGATGCTGGATACTGAATGCTGGCTGTTGCATGCCGGATACTTTTGTAATGGATTATTATTTTCAAATATTTGTTATTAATCGAAGAAGTTGACTCATGAAAACAATAATGGCATCCGAATTTGCAGGGACTTCTTTAATCCCCCCGCCCGTTGGCGGGGGCGGGGGGGCCGTAACTTATTATTTTGATGCGGACTTCGCTTATTTGGAGCAGATTGTCCCCATGGACAATACTGTTCTCATTACGGATGAAAACGTATTTATTAGCCAACCCGGGAAATTCAGTGGCTGGAAAACAATTGTGATCAAAGCGGGAGAGGAATATAAGCAGCAGGATACGGTAGATCATATCTTTGAACAATTGATAACATATGAAGCGGACCGGACGACTTTTATAGTTGGTATTGGTGGTGGCGTTGTTACTGATATAACCGGGTATGCGGCAAGCCTGTACATGCGGGGTTTAAAATTCGGTTTTATTCCCACCACTATTTTAGCGATGGTAGATGCAGCTATTGGCGGAAAGAACGGGGTAGACGTAGGAATTTATAAAAATTTGGTAGGACTTATAAAACAACCTGAATTTTTATTGTATGATTATTCCTTTCTGCAAACCTTGCCACAGGAACAATGGGTGAATGGCTTTGCCGAAATAATAAAACATGCCTGTATAAAAGATGCTCCTTTATTTGCATTGCTGGAGAATGAAACTTTGGAAAACTTTCAATCAGCTAAAAGTAAATTAGCAGCCCTGGTAGAGAAAAACGTGCAGATAAAAACGGCTGTGGTTTTATTGGATGAATTGGAAAATGGCGATAGAAGGCTATTGAATTTTGGTCACACCCTGGGGCATGCAATAGAAAATAAATATCACTTGCTTCATGGACATGCAATCAGTATCGGTATGGTTACGGCCTGCACTGTTTCTGAAGAGATCAATAATTTTTATTCTGCTGAGAAAGAAAGGGTGATCAGGTTGATTGAAAAGTATCACCTCTCTGCCCATCTTCAGTTTGATCGTGAAAAAATTTGGGAAATATTGAAGATGGATAAAAAAAGAACGGGTAATGAAATGAATTTCGTCTTACTGAATAAAATTGGCGAAGCAGTTATCCAACGCATTCCAATGAATCAATTAAAAGAACTGATTAATCAAAGCTAATAAGGTGATTGTAAAAATAAGCCCGGGTAAGATTTCAGGAATTATAAATGCACCTGCTTCCAAAAGCTCCATGCAGCGTGCCTGTGCTGCCGCATTGCTGCATGATGGTGAAACAAATATCATGAACCCTGGCAAGAGTAATGACGATCTCGCCGCTGTAGGCGTAATAAAGAATTTGGGGGCAACCACCAGAGAAGATCAAATTAACAGGTTGACAGTGGAAAGTAAGGGAGTAAATCCAATATCGGGTGAGATGAATTGCGGCGAAAGCGGTTTGGGCATCAGGATGTTTGCACCAATTGCTGCGTTAAGCAGGGACGAAATAATTATCAGTGGAACCGGTAGTTTACTAACGAGGCCAATGGATTTTTTCGATGAGATATTTCCACAGCTTGGAATTAGAATTGAATCCAATATAGGCAAACTCCCAATAAAAATAAAAGGCCCCCTGCAGCCGGTGGATATTACAATTGACGGATCACTGAGTTCGCAGTTTTTAACGGGATTATTGATGGCTTACGGTAAAGCGGCCACGAACAGGGTTACCATTACAGTGACCAACCTGAAAAGTAAACCATATATCGACCTCACCTTGCAGGTGATGAAACATTTTGGGTATAATGTAATAAACAACCAATACGAATCTTTTGAAATACACCCCGAAAACCGATCAATTAACCAGGTAATCAACTATACCATAGAGGGAGACTGGAGTGGAGCCTCCTTTTTATTAGTGGCCGGAGCTATTGCCGGGAATATCACCATAAAAGGATTGGATGTTCATTCTACCCAGGCGGATAAGGCTGTTTTACGTGCATTGACAATGTGCGACGCTGTAATGTCAATTGGGGAAAACCAAATTTCGGTTGGCCCGGGTAAATTAAAAGCATTTCATTTTGATGCCACTGATTGTCCCGACCTGTTCCCACCCCTGGTTGCGCTGGCATCATACTGTGATGGCACTACGGTAATTGAAGGAGTAAGCCGTTTGGCGCATAAAGAAAGTAACCGTGGCTTAACTTTACAAGAGGAGTTTGTTAAAATGGGTGTTGAAATAATTTTGCAGGATGATCTGATGTTGGTGAAAGGTGGGAACGGAGTAAAAGCAGCAACAGTACATTCTCATCATGATCATCGAATTGCGATGGCTTGCGCTGTGGCTGCGTTGAAGGCAGACGGAGAAACAACCCTCGAAGAAGCCGGAGCCGTCGATAAATCCTATCCTGACTTTTACGATCATCTGAAAAAATCAGGAGCAATAATCAATTTGCATCAGAATTATATAGTAAAAAGTTAAAAAGTATTATTTAATTAGTTTAAACCAAAAACCCCTTGCGTGATGGGGCATACAATATGAATAGTTTTGGTCGCATATTCCGGGTAAGCATCTTCGGTGAATCACATGGCGAATGTGTAGGTATCAATATTGATGGTTGTCCCGCTGGTTTGCCATTGACCGTGGATGACTTCGCAGCAGATATTGAGAGACGTAAAGCAGGTGCAAAGGGAACCACGCCACGCAAGGAAGCTGATCTGCCCAGGATTATGAATGGTGTATTTAATGGCAACTCCACGGGAGCTCCGATTATCATTTTATTTGACAATACCAATACCCGTAGCGGGGATTATGAAAAACAACGGGCAGTGCCAAGGCCGGGTCATGCAGACTTCGTTGCATCCAAAAAATTCGGCGGCTTTGAAGATTATAGAGGAGGCGGTCATTTCAGCGGACGATTAACCGTATGCCTCGTAGCAGCAGGAGTTATAGCCAAAAAACTTTTAGGCGATGTCAGGGTGGAAGCAACTATTCTCGAAATAGGAGGTGAAGCGGAAACAGAAAAGGGTTTGCAAAAAGCAATCGACGCAAAAGATTCGATTGGTGGAATTGTTGAATGTAAAGTGTACGGTTTGCCAATTGGGCTTGGTGAACCTTTTTTTGATTCGGTTGAATCTGTAATCAGTCATGCAGTATTTGCAATCCCTGCAGTGCGTGGTATCGAATTTGGTACCGGCTTTGCGGCAGCCAGGATGTATGGCAGCGAACACAATGATGCGATTGAAAACATGGATGGTAAAACCACCACGAATCACGCCGGAGGCATCGTTGGTGGCATTACCAATACCAACGAACTGGTTTTTCGTATTGCCATTAAGCCTACCTCTTCCACTCCCAAAGTACAACAAACCATCAATGTTGAAACAGGCGAAATAGAGGATTTTTCAGTAAAAGGAAGACACGATCTTTGTATTGCACTGAGAGTACCGGTCGTATTGGAATCGGTTACTGCTTTTGTACTCGCTGATCTGTTGATGTTGGAGCAAAGGATCCCCCGTGTTATAAAATAATTTACTTAAAAATGCACAGCTATATTGTCAACGCCTCCTTACAAATTATTCCGGTCGTTCAGGATAAACATCCTTACGAATGGATAGACGAAGCAATTTCGGTCATTCAGCAATCTGCTGTAAAATATGAGGTGGGAGCCTTTGCAACTACCCTGGAAGGAAGCTATGCGGATGTAATGAAAGTTATTAATGATGTGAATGAATACCTGGTGCAAAAGGGCTGTGCAGAATGGATATCGAATATGCAAATACAAATAAGAAGTAATGGAGACATTACCGGTGAAGAGAAAACCGCGAAGTTCACCCCCAACCCCTAAATGAAATTTTTAGAAGGAGTATTCATTTACCGGGAGATTCTATCCGACCGGTTTGTATAGCGGCCTGCAATTTTCACCCAACTGCAAAACGATCAAAAATTCCGCATTCCCACCCTTAGAGAATCATTAAATCAGCAGGGAATTCAAAAAAATAAATGATAATAAATGATAGGAAATAACAGGAAAATAGAGTAACTATGTAAGGGGATGGATAGTAAAAGTAAGTCCGGGCAAAATTTTTCTTCAACTGTTTTAAACAATTATCAATTATCAACTATCAATTATCAATTTATCTGGTATTCTCCCACTATCCTTCGTTACTTCTCCCACTATCCTTCGTTGCACTCCCTGGTTTTCTCCCACTATCCTTCGTTGCACTCCCTGGTTTACCCCTGGTTTCTCCCTGCCTTTCTCCCACTATCCTTCGTTGTTCCCACTAGGCTCCTCCTGAGTTCCCCCTGGTTTCCTACTGGGTTTTCCCTGCCTTTTCCCGGGTAAACTGTTAGAAGCAATGAGTAATTCAGTAATTGATTTTCCTACTATGGATTAAATAAATTCAATTGCCAATGAAATCGAAATCAGGTCAATCAAATAAATCAGGTTCAATCACTCTTCGGACATTTGTTTCATTTTTCGCCATTTTCGGTCATTTTCGGTCATTTTCGGTCATTTCCGTTCATTTTCGGTCATTTCCGTTCATTTCCGATCATTTTCGGTCATTTTCGTTCATTATCGTTCATTATCGATCACTGTGTTTGGAATTATTATTCTTATGAAATAGGTTTGTCCTGGAATTAACAACCATAAATCATAACAACTAATTTATAGATCATGAGTAAGAAGAAATTGCCTTTACACCTGAGGATGATCAGGGGCGGCGTTGGAAAATCGTTCTGTATCAAGCATTATGAATGGGGTATCATAAAAACAAAGTTTCCGGACATGTCACGAATAAAAGCCTCTGCAGGCCAGCGCACTTGCAGGAATTTATTTCGCGAAGCGGTTGCTTATGCCAAAAACGTTATTGCAGACAGAGAAAAGAAAGCAGCATGGCAACAGAGGCTGAAAAGAAGAAATGGCGTTTACAATGAAGCTGTTAAAGCATATATGCTCAAAGATAAACTGGCCAAAGAAAGGGAGGAAATGTTAGCAAGACAACTGCTCAGGAATGCATTAAAAAATCAAGCTTCAAGCCTTTCAGGCTTAAATACCGCAACTTTAATTTGCGAAAAAAGCCATTTACATGAGTCGCAGTCCGGGAGTTCTGAAGTAATGAATATTTTAAAGCTTGCGAAAATTCGACAGAATTGTTATTCACCTACCTAAAAAGCCCTGTAAGGGCGTAATACAATAGCACAGGGTGAAGCCCTGTGAAACTGCAACTTTAATTTGCGAAAAAAGCCATTTACATGTGTCGCGGTCCGGGAGTTCTGAAGTAATGAATATTTTAAAGCTTGCGAAAATTCGACAGAATTGTTATTCACCTACCTAAAAAGCCCTGTAAGGGCGTAATACAATAGCACAGGGTGAAGCCCTGTGAAACAACATCATAGAAACAACATCATAGAAACAACATCATAGAAACAACATCATAGAAAAGCGTCATGATCTTCCATTTAAGCCTCGGTCCCTGTCTTCACGAACCGAAATCTACAGCCTTTGCCACAGAATCAATTGTCGTAGCACCAAATAGAGAAAGCATGTCACAATTATCAAAATGCGATGAAAGGAATGAACACATTCCCCTGTGAAACACAATTGTATCCTGTTATTATTTTATTTTCATAGCGCCTGGTTTTTCCTGGAGCTTTTCGTGCATCTTTTTCCCTACTCTTACTATTATTTCTATAATCTCCTTAATATCTTTTTTTGAAGTCCTGAAATTTACAATACAGCCCCTCAGGCAATACTTTTCCATTACCATCGCGTTTGATAAAAACACTTCGCCCCCCTGTTGTAATTCATTCAATAATGCTTCATTTAAGGTGTTTAAATAGGATTCCCGTTCTTCATTATTATAATCATAATCTAATGGAACGTACCGCAATGTTGTAATACTTAAGTTTTGTGTTATGCCTTCGAGTTCGGGATGTTTCTTTGCAAGCCTAAATAATAACTTCGATAGTTGTATATCTTCACCAATCATTTTAATATACCCGTTTCGGCCTACCTGTTGTAATGCGAGCCATACCTTTAATGCCCTGAAACCACGTGAATTCTGCAAACCGTATTCGTAAAAATTTTGAGTCAGGGTTTCATCGTAATTATTAAAGTTATAATATACGGGATGGGAACTGTAGGTCTCAATTAAATGGTTTGGGTTTTTTACCAAAGTACATCCGGCTTCAAGGGGACTATATAACCATTTATGAGGGTCAAGGGCAATGGAATCCGCTTCCTCAATACCTTCAAATAATATTTTTTGATCCGGAATAACAGCCGCCGGCATGCCATATGCACCATCTACATGAAACCACAAGTCATACCTTTTGCAAATAGAAGCAATAGCTTTCAGGTTATCAACAACCCCTGTGCTCACATCCCCGGCGGTACCAATTATCATAATAGGTTTGCAGCCATTTTTCAGATCGGTAACTATAGCCTGCTCCAAAACTTCAGTATCCATTTTATTAGCGGCATCTGTCTGTATCCATCGGACTGACTTAGTGCCAATACCAAATAAAATTGCAGCCTTTTCAACCCAGGTATGGGTTGTTTTTGAGCAATAGACAACCAGTTTTGTTGTCTCGTTTGATATACCATCTTCTTTTATGTTTTTAGGCGCTTTTGCCGTTCTTGCCGCTAAAAAAGCTGTGAAATTTGCCATATTACCCCCGCTAACTAATATTCCTCCATAGCCTGAAGAAACACCAATAAATTCTGCAAGCCATTTTATGGTCTGTTTTTCAATTTCGGTTGCTACCGGGCTTAATATATTTGCGCCAACATTTGGATTAACTGTGGCTGCCAGCAAATCTGCCAATGCACCAATCGGAGCCGCAGAGGATGTGATGTAACCTAAAAATTTTGGATGACCATTTAGCAGGGAGTGATTGAATAATAACTCAGTAGTGGCAGAAAATAATTCTTCCACGGGTCTGCCATTTTCCGGCAGGGATGAACTTCCAATGATTTTTTGCAATTGTTCAGGAGACTCCCCGGTTGTAACAGGTCTTTCCTCAATCGTTTCGAGGAAATCAGCAATCGCATCGATCATGCGATAGCCGGTTTTTTTGAATTCCTCTTTACTAATTTCAATTGGTGTGCGCCTGTTCTTTGACATCCTTAAGTTTTTGCATGATAGTGGTTCAACGTTCTGCATTCCCGCAAGGGCCTCTTTGAAGTTCCCGCCCCTGGGTGTCCCGGCGGAACCTGAATTAAGAAACAAAAATACAAATTAAGAACAAATGTTATATTGAAAACTACAGAAATGCACCGGGAAACTAACATTGGAAGGACATTCTTAATTATAGCCTGCCGGAATTTAAAACGACCAAAAATTCCCCATTTGTAATATCCCGGTTTATTGGGAAGGGGCTATGCGCAATTCATCTAAGCCTATATCTAATAATTCATACGCAGCTCCGCTTGAAAATGAATAATGCCACCATTCTGTGCCCAATGCTTTAAATCCATTTTTCTCCATTATATTTCTTAGCAACAAGCGGTTTTGTAAAACTTCTTTTGGCAGCCCGGTAAAACCATGATGGGCACTGTCGCTGAAATTATCAAACTCAGTTCCCATATTGAGCGGTCCCTTTGTTTGCAGGTCAATTATAGTAAGATCAACGGATATCCCACGGTTATGCCCACTACCGGTTTTTGGATCAGCCACATACCGCTCGTCCTTTATAAGTTCCCACATTTTTTCCGTAACAGAATAGGGGCGGTATGCATCAAATATTTCTAATCCCAATCCTTTCCTTTTCAAATCCTCTTGTATTGCCGCTAAAGCAATTGCGGCAGGCTTGCGTAAAAAGGTTGTTTTCAAAGATGGGTATAATCTTGTTTTCATAAAATTATTATTGCCTGCATACCTTAAATCAACTACCAGGCCGGGTACTAATTGTTTTAAATCAACCATCTCTTTCCTCCAGTCTTTCCTGACCGTGGACAGGTAAATTGTATAACTACTGATCACCTGTAGCCCATATTTGTTCAATGCACTATCCTGGGCATAAGAATTGAATGAGTTTATTAAAAAAAATAACCCAAATCCTATTTTTATATAGAAGCTATTTATTACCTTGTTCACGTTTCAACAATTGAGATAATCCCTTAATAGAATCCCGTACTGAAAGGTAGCAATATTTTCACCTCATATGGACCAACAAAAAATACCTTCCCTAATTTTCCTTTACATGGTATGCTGGATATTTATTATTTCCTGCAATAATGAATCTAAGCCGGGCGATAAAAAAATCGTAGCTGATCCTGGCAGGATGGACAAGGAAACCAGTGAAAGTATACACCAGGCATTGGCATTTGCCTTGAAAAACAATGGTAAGATTGATGATAGCATTCATTTAAGCCTGGTTTCAATGGTAAATGATTTTTACGACAAATTTGATTATGCGAATATCTGGAGTCGCAGGGAAAACTGGGAGCCTTTGGCAGATACCTTGCTCAATTTTATACAAAAAGGTGAATTGTTTGGCCTTTTTCCACAGGATTATCATTTTAAAGATCTACGCTCGTTAAAAACAAAATTAGACAGTGATTCATTAAAAAGAATGGATGCTGAACTCTGGACACGTGCAGACCTGATGTTTACTGATGGCTTCATACATTTGATAAAAGATCTGAAAATTGGCAGGCTTACTGCCGACAGTACTTTCCTGGACAAAAAAGATACGGGAACAAGACAGGATTTTTATACATCTTCCTTAGAAGCCCTTATCAGGCATAAACAATTTAGCTGGCTTATAAATTCCGTAGAACCGGCACACCGGGGATACCTGGAACTAAAGAAAGTCATCCCCCGGTTTTTGGACAGTATGGACAGAACGGAATATACCTATGTTAGCTATCCATTTAAGACAAATGATGAAAAGGATTCGGTTTTTTTTATTAAAACAATCAAAAAAAGATTGAAGGAAAGCGGATTTATCGGGCAGAATACTAATTTGCCGGACTCAACACTGTTAAATGCTGCTATAAAAAAATTCCAGAAAAAGAAAGGCATTAAACAGGATGGAAAGATATCCGCTTCCCTGGTTCGTTTATTGAACCTTAGTGACCTGGAGCGATTTAAACGCATAGCCATTACCCTTGATCGGTATAAGCAATTGCCCCCTTTGATGCCGGAAAAATATATTTGGGTTAATCTTCCCGCCTACTATTTAAATGTATGGGATCATGATTCTATAGTACTGGAGTCTAAAATAATCTGTGGAAAGCCCAAAACGCGAACACCATTGTTGTATAGCGTGATCTCCGATATGGTTACCTATCCTACATGGACAGTGCCTCCCAGTATCATTGCAAAACAATACCTTCCAAAATTAAAAATTAATCCGTATTACTTATCAGGAATTGGCTTGCATTTAGTAGATAAGAAGGGCGAAACAGTTGATCCCGGAACCGTCAGGTGGAATAAATACAAAAAAGGCATACCTTTTAAAGTGATGCAGGGCAGTGGCGATGATAACGCACTTGGTATCATGAAGTTTAATTTCAATAATCCATACAGCGTGTACCTGCATGATACCAATCAGCGGTATCTTTTTAAGAATGCGGCCAGGGCGTTAAGCCATGGTTGTGTAAGGGTACAACGATGGGAAGAATTAGCCTTTTATATAGCCAGGAATGATAGTATGAATTTAAAGACAGATCAAACGCTCCGTTATAACACAGACTCCATAAAAAACTGGTTACATAATAAAGAAAGAAAGAGAATCGTTGTGAAAAATGGTATTCCTCTATTTATTGCTTACTTTAGCTGCGAAAGAAAGGGAGAAAACATCAGGTTTTATGAGGATATTTACGATGAAGACAAGCTGATGAGGGAAAAATATTTTTCAGATAAGTAAACGGACTACTTAATTGCCTTGCATGAATCGATTGCTTTTTGGCCCGGGATCTGCCATAAAACTTCTTTATTTTTTTTTGGTTTGTTTCGCACTAATTTTTTCCAATCCTTCTTCCGGCCAAAAAAAATCTTCCCCAAAAACGAAAGTTTCCAAATCATCCAATAAGAGGG
>JBDTWP010000219.1:0-11424 GCA_040006615.1 Ferruginibacter sp. | reverse complement strand
AGCAGGAGTGCTGGGCGTTTTACCAGGCATCATTGGTACCATGCAGGCGAATGAAACCATCAAACTGATAACCGGTATCGGGAAGCCACTAATCAATTCTCTTTTAACCTACAACGCATTAAACAACAGCGTGTATGAGCTTCTATTATCCGGAAGAAAAGAAACCCGTTTGCTAATACCCCCTACAGCAATAGCATTTCAACAAATGAATTACGACGGGCTTTGTTCTTCAAACAACCGGCAGTTTGAAATAGACAGGACAGTATTCAATCATTTAGTTAGTACGGGAAGCGTTGATATTATTGATGTGCGGGAGCCGGATGAAGTTCCATTGCAAACAGGATTTAATTATACTCAAATCCCTTTATCACAATTCAGGGAAAAAATTCCTGCTATTAAAAGTGAAACAGTAATTGTATTTTGCCAGACAGGAAAAAGAAGCATGCTGGCCGCTCAATGGTTATTTGATACATTTGGCGAAACTAAAAAAATATTCAGTTTACAGGGCGGCATCTCCGGCTTGTTAAAAAACAACCCGGCACAAAAGCCATGACAGAAAGAAAACCAAAAAATATATTTGTTACCGGGCCAATAGCCGCCACATTCATTGGAGAAAGTATCCAGCAACACAGTAAAAAAACCGGTATCGGAGGCCATAGTATCTTTCTTGGCCAGGTGCGCGCCGATATGATTGAGGGTCAACAAGTAACTGCGATCGAATATACAACTTATGCGGAAATGGCGCTTGAAAAAATGCATGAAATAAGGGAAGCCATTTTTAGTAAATACGCCCTCACCTGTATGCATGTATATCATAGCCTGGGAAGAGTTGCGGCCGGTGAGATCTCTTTGTTCGTCTTCACTTCTTCCGCTCACCGTAAAGCGGCTATTGATGCCTGTGAAGAAACAGTGGAAAGAGTAAAATCGGAACTACCGGTATGGGGAAAGGAATTGTTTGACAATGAAACATATCATTGGAAGGAGAATAAATAATTATGGTTAATATAACGCACAAAAACAATAGCCTGAGAAAAGCGATCGCTACGGCAATCCTTACTGTTTCAAAACCGGAAACCATTGAGGCTATCAGGAATAAAAAAGTTCCAAAGGGGGATGTATTTGAATTCTCAAGAGCCGCAGGTTTACTGGGGATAAAGAAGACCAGCGATGTAATTCCGGATTGTCATCCTTTGCCTGTGGAATATGCCGCTATTACTTACCAAATAGATGGATTAGCAGTTGTGATCAGCGTGGAAGTACATACTATTTACAAAACCGGGGTGGAAGTGGAAGCTATGCATGGCGCTGCAGTAACTGCATTGACTATGTACGACATGCTGAAGCCGATCGACAAGGGAGTGGAAATATCGAATATCCGTTTGCAGAGTAAGAAGGGTGGAAAGACAGATTTTAAAAATGACCTGGCGAATGAGCTGCGTTGTGCCGTAGTAGTTTGTTCTGATGGAGTATCTGCCGGTAAAAAAGAAGATAGTTCGGGTAAACTGATCATTCAAAAATTGGCGCAGCATAATTTGTCAACTGAATTTCATAAAATTATTCCTGATGATTTTACCATTATCCAGTCGACCATCAAACTGTTGAGTGAGGAAGGGTTCAACCTGGTTCTTTTTACCGGAGGAACCGGGCTATCTCCCAGGGACCTTACGCCTGATGCGATCGCTCCTTTGCTTGACAGGGAAATTCCCGGAATTATGGAAGCGGCCCGTAATTATGGTCAACAGCGGACAGCATTCGCCATGCTGTCAAGAGGGGTAGCCGGGTTTATCAAAAATACGCTGGTTATAACATTACCGGGTTCTCCCCGTGGTGTGGAAGAATCGATGGATGCATTGTTTCCCTATGTACTGCATGTGTTTAGGGTGGCGGAAGGGATGCGGCATAGCTGAAACAGGCATAGAGATTTGCATTCCGGGATAGTATCATTAATGAATCGGGAAAGGACGAACAAAGAGTGCGGATCTGGTGTATTCCTGCCTTTTTAAAAAAAGACCTGTTCCGGCGTAATGATATGATCAAATCTTCCCCTCGTTATTTTAAATGAATTAAAATCCGCTTCAAATAATCCCGATATAGAACCACTATAAGAACCCGGTGCAATCGAATCAAACTGGGCAGTATGGAAATAGATATCGCCACTGCCATTTGTGTTGCCTGTATTCAGACCCGTGATGCTGGTGGAAAAAAAACCTTTGGTGGCATCAATGTGTAGTCGTTGCCCTTGTAAAGCGGACAGATCCCTGTAACTAAAATTCGGGGGTACAGCCAGGTGAAGGCTTAAGTAGCCCTGGCTATTTTCATTTCCGGAAAAATAACCGAGCCATTTTATTATCAACGTATCCCGCAAACCGGTGGCCGGCTGTTTTATTATATCAACCTCGAAATTTGTATGTAAGGAAGGAAACCCGGATGTAATCCTCGACACAGTCCGCCAGGGCTTGCCTTCAATAAAACAGGATAAGATATTATTACCATTGTCTGAAAAAATAACTATTCCCGGATCGGCTGCGTCATCAAAATACCTGGTTTCATTTTTGTAACAACCCATGATCAAAACGCCGGGCAGGAATAAAAATAATAAGCTTTTAATACTATTTTTTCTCATGCCTGCTTTTTTTAATTGGAATCGAGTAGCCGGCATTCAGGGAAAGCGGCGCTATAAGACCAAAAGATGAAGGATAATTAATTTCTTTAGCAAGCGGTGGTGTTGCAGCATTTAGTTGCACAAAGAGGCGGCCATTTTTAAGCAGCCGCATATACTCCATGCCGCCACTCAAAAAAAAGCCCGTCCGCTCCTGGGTTTTGTCAGGGTTAAGTATTGTGTAATCGTTTTTATTGTATTGATAGGTAACAGCAATTTTCTGGAATGTTATTCCAGAATAAAATACAAGTGAAAAAATATTCCTGGATTTTACACCAATCAATGAAATTCGATGGCCAATTGCCAATGAATACGAGGAGGGCCGTATTGTTTTTTTTGCAGTAGCATACACTGGTAAAGCGGGATTGGGGCTGAATGAAGAATCCCTGGAATTATAAAGGTGCGGCCACGCTTTTTGTGCGAGGAACATTAATTCATAGTGCCTACTTTTCCGGATGCCAAACAGGACGGCCGAATTGATTTGTTTAAAACTGTTCCTGTTATTTAAATCGGTTTGAAACCCAACAACGGGAGCTATATAAAATTGGGCTTTGCAAGAACCAGGAAAAAGGTTTAACATAATAAGGAGGGCAATTATTCTTTCCATACTTTAATAAGGAGGCAATTGAAGGAACAATAGCTGCATATAAGGTTGGTTTGATTTGCAAATGACTTTTTTGGGCTTTATTTATTCAAAGGAAAAATCAGCATGCGCTTAGGGCCCTGGCAGATAAGGAGGTTTAAATTTTCGACAACCGAAGTACCTTTATCCCAACCTAACCCCCACCCTTAACGCTTTTAATCCACTCACCCCCTGCAGGTCCTCGAGGTCAAGATGCTCCAGGTCATTTAATAAAATATTCTTCTCCTTTAATTGACTGATATAGGCTTCATACTCGGCGACATCTTTTTCATTATAATATACTATGGCTATCTTGCCTACCTGTGTCAACCGCTCCTCTATTCCACGGATATGCACTTTATCAATCCGTTTTTTTATGATGTGGTACCGGATATTGTAGGCACCTTCCACATCAAACCTGCGTTCATCCTTTCTGAAACTTATATCAATGGCACGGGAATGAACAAATACCAGCTGGGTGGTCTGTAACTCATGCTGTAACTGAGGTAATAGGGAATGCGTTAACCGGGTAATAGCAGCCATTGATTGCAGTTGTAACAACCTCATTGTTTGCAAATGGCTGATCCGGAAGGGGATCTTAGGCGCAATTGACTGTCCTGCATAAATATCATATTCCACGCCATCTGTTCTAAGCTTTTCAAAATAGCAGGGATAAGATGATAGTAATTCCCCTTTGAAATTATCCAGGTGTTGTCCAACCGCACTATTGATGATATATATGGAAGATTCGAGTTTACGCCTTTCGAAATAAGCTTCCCCTTTATCTACATCGATGGCATTCCTGTATTGCGCTATTCTTTCTGATAAGGAATTGGCTTCATTATTTTTAAATGTTTCTAAATAAGGTGTTACTTCAGACAGCAAAAAATCGTTCAAATGCAACTCCTGTTCTATGGTAATAAAATCAGCTAACTGGTTCAACCAGTATTCACATGCCACAATAATATCTTTTGAAGTTTCCGGGAGCATATTAGTTTCGATGGTAAACAGTATTTCTCTTAGCAGGGTCAACTGCACCTGGAGATCCTTGCGCAAAGCTTTATTCCGTTCAATAGTGGAATTTTGGATATCGATGGCGCCATATAGGGGAAACACTTCGGTAAAAGAAATATTTTCAATTGCTGCTTTTTTCTTTTCCACCAGGTTATCACGATAATAGTGCCATGCGACTTCGTTAAATTTCCATTGAATGGAAGGCTGAATGCTGGTAAATTTATCTTTAATAATGGTATCGATGGTACTATTGAATTTATCAATAAAGTTCTGCAAGAGTTGTGCGATAAAAGGAACCACCGGCACCAGGATTTCACGTAAATCATTTTCATCAGGGATTTCCGTTCCATCGGTGCTGATTTCAAATATCCCCGAGAGGTGAGTTCCGGTATAAACAAGCGCCATAGAATAAAAAGGTATGCCGGAACTATTTATAGCGTTTTGAATATTTTCCGGCAGGGCATTATTTTTTGATGATGGAGAATGTTTAATGAGCGCCGGGTTTTTCAATAATGTGTTGATCAAAGTGTTAAACGCTTTTTTGGGAACTCCCTGTTTGAGACAGGTTTTAACAATTATACTAAAAGGGAAATTTTCATATAATAAGGCCGGTCTGTTATTAATTGTAAAAATGGGCATTAACCCAAACCGGTAATGCTGGTTGCCGGCGATGGTTTGTAATAAACGGGTAATTTTGTTAAAAGCGGTAATACCATTTTTCAATTCAAATCCCGCCACTTCCTTACCAATTTGTTCAAGGGCCTGTCTGGCAGTTACGTTTGTGAGTGTAATGATCGTAAACCCGTTTGCCACCATATTCTTTAGCGGCAGAATATCCTCCAGTTGCTGAATACTATCAGCACCGGCAAGGCATGCTTCTATAGCATGTTTATCCATGTCCGGCAATACAGATTTGGTTTTCACACCGGTGAACCTTCTGTCGACATTAATCCGGTAATATTGATACAGGCCATTGTCCGGATTTACAAATCCATGTATCCATTCCTTCTTTTGTTCTTTTCTATAGTTGTACAATTTTTGAAGGATCAGGTCATATTGCAATTCTTTCACAAACTCTGAAGATTCCAATGAGGTGATGTAGCCTTCTTCCAACTTCCATTCTGAAGCGGAGGTCAATAAATTATAAAATGCGTTGCTTCCATAAAATACTTCCGGGGTCAACGCATTACCAAATGCCCACAAAATTTCGTTCTCATCTTCCATTATAGGAAATACAACGGTAGAAATCAATTCCAGTATCTCTTCATACTGGTGGATTTCCTGAACAGGTATACTACCCTGCAATTCAGGCCAGGCTAATATTTTATCGAGCACATACTGATAATACTGAATTTTAATACCGCTGCAGGAAAGTATCTTATTTTCCAGAAAGGCTGTAAATACATTAAATGAAATATACGATTCAGCCCAGGACTCTTTGGGAATATGGGGATCAATTAATAGAATTTCTTTTTTCATTTAATTAAGTTAATGGTCTTTTGCACGGCAGGATATTACCTGCTGCTGCTGAAACAGGGTCTCATGCCTCAAGGGTATTTGCTTTCTTACATAGTATTTGTCTGATGAGTATTGACTTCTTTTTGCACAAATAATTTTTTACTCAACCAATGGCTAAGGAAACTGCTCCCCACTCCTACCACTGCGCCACCTAACAGATCTGACGGATAATGCTTTCCCAGGTACATTCTTGAATATCCCACACATCCCGCCCACAAATAGGCGGGTACCGCCACCCACCATTTTTTATGAGTGAGGGTAAGCGAGGTGGCAGTTGCGAAGGCAAGGGATGTATGCCCCGATGGAAATGAAGTACCTCTTGAAGAAGTTAAGATAAAAACATCATTTGGATAGGTAACATAGGGGCGGGGGCGTCTGAATATTGCCTTCAACCCATTCGTGGCAATAACATTTATACCGATTCCTATTATCAATTCATAAGATTTATATTGTAGCTCCTTATCCTTTTTAATCAGTGCATAAGCCAGGGAACCCAGTGATGCAGTGCTGGAAACAATTATATGGGAGCCGCTGGCGGCTTTCCAAAAACCAGCATCAGGATATCGCGGGTTGACTGATCGTAGTAAATCAATATCAATATTCTGGGAACGAACAGCGGGTCCAAAAAGATGGAGGCAGCATATAAAACAAATAACAGGAAAACCTTTTAAACGATCCATGGATTATTTTTTATCTTTTACAAAAGTAAATTTTAATACGGTTGCATTGGAAGCCAGGGCGCGTTCGTTGGATATATAAAGATTATGGTCATTATCAAATGCGATCCCCTCAGGTTGGGGAAATAATGCAGGATCAAGTGGATACACTGCTCTTATTTCCCATTTATCGTCTGTTATCACCAGTAATTTATTGACGGAGGACAATATATACCATTGGTTATCCAGATGATTTTTAGCCAGTGCTGATGGCCGGAATACAATTTTCTTTTCATTCAATTTTGCAGCAATATCTTTTGTGTTTACCTGGAAATTACTTTTTAATTCAATGCGATTTCCGGGCGACATCTGCAGGACATACCCGCTTATACTTTTAGTGGGATTATCCTCACTGCAATCTTTACACAACACGTACAACAGGCTGACAGCTTCGTCAGCGTAAATACCTTCATATTCCCCATCAGGTAAAAGCCCAGGGGTTTCCTGTACATTGCTCACCTCCCTGTCAACTGCAGTATTTACCGGAAAAGAGAATAAAACGCCGTCACTCCGGAGAATCACGATGGTGCCATTGCAAATAGCAATGTCTTCGTAATCGCCTTTTTTTCCAAATTTCTGATGCTTTACATCCAGGCCGGATACCGGAAAATAAAATAACTTACCATCTTCATCCTGCTCTGCATACATGGTATCCGGATTGCCTTTATTAAAAGCAATACCGGACAATTCATCTAACACCGCAGGCATTTTCAGAATATCCGGCCTGGTAAGATCATATCCTGCAGGTCCTTCAAATTTTGTTTGCTGCTTACATGCGTTGGAAAAAAATAAAAACAAAGTAAGCGAAAGAATTAATTTCATCATTATGTAATATTAAGTGGCAGATCAATTTTCAGACCCGAGTAATTGAAATATTTTTTCCTGTGAACGGATGAGTTCGTTCTCATTTTTCACCGGTATATTCTGAAGCAGGCCATTGATCCGGACTGCCTGTGTATTATCCTCCAGTTGTATTTGAATAATCCTCTTTAATTCTTCCCGTATACTTTTATCATATACAGGGAAACATACTTCTATCCTGCTGTAAATATTACGATTCATCCAGTCCGCCGAACCCAAAAAAACCAATTCATTGTTATTATTATTAAAAATAAAAACCCTTCCGTGTTCCAGGTACCTGTCGACAATCCTTGTTATCCGGATATTTTCGCTTAAACCCTGCTGGCCAGGCATTAAACAACAAATACTTCTTACTATTAGTTGTATGCCGACACCCGCCCCGGATGCTTCATACAATTTACTGATCATTTTCCTTTCTTCAAGATTATTCAGCTTAATAGTAATTGCCGCTGGCAATCCCTGCCGCGCATTCCTTATTTCATTATCGATTAAATCAAAAAATGAAGGCTGCAAATTAAATTGGGCTACCAGTAAATGTTTAAAGGAGATCTCTTCATTGTTAGCCGGTTTCAATTTCCGGCTTAAAAAAATGAATAACAATTCCAATTCTTCCAGCATGCCGTGATGTGACGTCAGGAGAATATGATCGGTATAAAACCTTGCCGTGCTTTCATTCAAATTGCCGGTCGATAACAATCCAATATACGCCACCTGCTCATGTTGTTTTCTTTTTATAAGCGCCACTTTTGCATGTACTTTTAAGTTGGGTATACTATAAATTATCCTGATACCCGCTGCCTTCATTATTTTTCCCCAACGGATATTATTGGCTTCATCGAACCTGGCCTTTAACTCAACAAAAACAATGACTTTTTTCCCATTGCTGGCAGCGGTTATCAGCGCATTGGCAATTTTTGAATCGCTGGCTACCCTGTACAAGGTAACAAATATCTCTTCCACTCCGGGATCGATCGCCGCTTCATTAAAAAATCGCAGGATCGTGTTGTATGACTCATAAGGTGTATGAATTATACGATCACTTTCTAAAATGGACTGAAACAGGGAATCGTTGATTATAAAACGATTCTTAATGGCCGGCCAGGATGGATAACTCAACGCAGGATCCCTGACGGGAATGGAGGCAAAATCTTTAAGGTTATGATACTTACCTCCTTCCACAATGTTCGCTTTTGTTAATTGCAGGGTTGTAACCAGCCATTGCAAAATACGTAAGGGAATACCTGGCTCATATAAGAAACGGGTAGCAGATCCAAGATCCCGCTTTGCTATTTTACTTTCTATTTTCTCGGCAAGATCGCCTGCATATTCATCTTCCAGGTCAATTGCCGCATCCCGGGTGATCTTTATATTAAAAACACCTTTTATTATCTTACCGGGAAATAAAGCTGGTAAAAACCGGTGAATAATGTCTTCTAAAAAAACAATATAATGAACAGCATTTACAGTGACAGAAAAGAATCTTGATATTTTATCGGAGGGTACTGTTATTAATCTTACAGCTTCGTTACCATTTTCCTCCTGCAGGATAACCACCTGGTACAATTGATTATTTACTGAAAAAAAAGCCTGTTCATTTCCAGACAGGCAAATTATTTGTAAAAAAGCCGCGACATCTGAAAAATAATATTCTTCGAGCGAAGGGGTGATAACGGCAGGAATTGATTCATTGTATACCAGGTAAATATTTTTTTCTAAGAGCTGTGGCAATATTTTCTCAGATAAGACTTTGCCGAAATAATCCTGTTGCTTCGAAATAACCTTCCCTGCATTTGCCCCAACATTATTATCACTATTACTGCATTGATTAACCGCTATTTTATAAGGCGGGATCGCCGGCATTCGAACCCTGTAGAACTCATCGAGGTTGGAAGAAAATATCGAGAGAAATTTTATCCTTTCCACCAACGGAACGATGGGATTAGCCGCTTCTGTCAACACCCTTTCGTTGAAGGAGAGCCAACTTAAATCGCGGTCAAAAAATTGAATACTCATTTCTCCTGGTTTATGCAAAAAAGACGGTAGCTATTGCGAAGGCGAAGATTGATAATATTAAAGTATACATAAATATGGTGTATGAAATCCGGAGCAATTTATATTTGCGTCCCAGCACTTTCCCCTGCGAATGGATATCCCTGATCAGGCTGCCATACAAAAACTCGCGATCTGCCATTACCTTTAGCATACCGTCGTAATAATCGCTGAAATCCATCTTGTAAAAATTTCCAAAGAATAGCAGATTGACCGTTTTATCATCTACCTGGGCTTTGGAGAAAAGACCATCGGGTATTTTGGGCCTTGTTGCAAGTACGGCAAATACAACTGCAATCATGCTCCCCGTCAACAATATCATGGTGGGTATGATGATATTGGGACTTGTATCCAGCCTTCGAACCACGAGGCCAATGATGACGGAGATAATGATGGAGTTTACTGAGATCATGATATGCGCCTTGTTATCCGACATATCACTCAGGCGTTGGTGGTTGGTGGAAGCAACCCGAAACATTGTTTCGATACCTTTGTCCGGGCGATCAGCGTTTTCCTTCTTTTTCTTTGGCTTTTCGGTGAAGTACACTTGCTCTTTTTCCGCTGAAGGGATACTGGCTATTTTTTCTAAGAGATCCTGCTGTTTTTCTAACAGTTTTTCCAAATTCTCCTGTTTTTTCTTATTCAATAACAGTTTACAATATTCTGTATGGTAATAATGGGATTGCAGTAATTTAATGCTGTTTTTTCGCCATTCTTCCTTACTGAACGGTGTATTGAAGCTGGTACCACACTCTTTACGCATTAATTTATTCCGTTCGGAAAATTCATCCGTCCCCAGGTGAAAAAGGTCAGCATCACAAACGATCTGTTCCAGCAATGTAACGGGCGACTGTGGCACTTTTGTAGCCATTATACAGGCCTGCACTTTGTTGATTGCAGATTCGTCAACGGCCAGATCCTTTAAAAAAGATGCCGCCTGCTCCGCTCCCTTTTGCTCATGATTGGCGGGATCATCTGAAAAATATCCCATATCATGAAACCAGGCCGCCGTTAATACAATAAAAAAGTCATGGTCATCCAATTGATAATGATTTCCAATTTGTACAACCGCTTCCACTACTGCTTCGGTATGGGAAAGGTTGTGGTAGGGCAAATATTGATTTTCGGGGGCATTAAAAAACGACAGCGAAAATTGTTTTACCTGTTCGGCTAATAAGTGGTAGTTCATGCAAAATGAAGTTATATTTAAGACCTGGATAATTACAAAAATGAGATGTTCTGTATTTTAAATTAAATGTAGCATCTTTTTTAATCCAAATATCGTCCGGCGGTTGCCAGCCTTTAATAAGCGGTCAATTGCTTATAGAACCCCGGTAATTTTGGCAATCCTTATAATTTCTGAAATGTACTAAATTATCGGCTAAAAGTCACTATACATTGCAAATGGGCGCATTCCAAATCAGGGTATCCAACCTTTGACAGGTTGGATACCCCGGACTACAAAATTATCTGTTGCAATTTAAGAAGGAAGAATTATATATAACCAATGATTGCACCCGGCGCCGGGGTTGCACATTATTTTGTACTTTTAACAAACCGTGTGTTGGAAAATCTGTTGTATAAAAAATATTAATGGTTTCAAAACTATATTCTGCTTCAATGCTCCAGGATTATTTGGGTAATCAATATTCGTATGATGAAATGTTGGGTAAAGACGGCAACCTTCGTCCTCACTGGGATGCTTTTTTTCAATCCTTCAACCAGTTGGGTAATACTGAAATGCAGAGCCGGAACAGTGAAATTTCAAGGTTGTTGAGGGAAAACGGCGTTACGTATAACACCTATACCGAGGGTTCTTTATTAAACCGCGACTGGAATGTAGATTCAATCCCCTTTCTGATCAGTAAAGAAGAATGGGAAAAAGCTGAATCTGCATTGATTCAGCGGGCCGAATTATTTAATTTACTGCTTCAGGATATTTATGGCGACCAAAAGCTGATTAAAAAAGGCATTGTACCATTAGA
>JBDTWP010000218.1:0-11434 GCA_040006615.1 Ferruginibacter sp. | reverse complement strand
GAATTTCGACTTATTCTCACCACCAACAGAGTCTTAAAGAGGGCTATGCCCGATGTATTCAACCCACCTTCTTAGAAGGTGGTTGTTGAGTGATAATCCGATTTCCATTTAAAATTAAGAAGTGTATGTCAAATATTAATACCAGGCCCCGAAGAATGATTGTTAATTCGATTCAGATATTTGGAACAGAATTACCGGATAACCCCATTCCGCCAGGCTTATCCGGGTACACTGGGTTATTTTGTCTTAAAGACAGACCCGGGTTTTCCAATATCGGGTTTAAAGGGCTGTTCCTTCTGTTGCTGGCTTTTCAGGCGTGCTCCGGGCCGCAAAATCGTATACCCGGACCCCCGGTTTCTATTTCCATGAAAGCCCTGACCGGCCTGCAATACGATGTGGTGAGGTTTCTTGTAAAACCCGGATCGAAGGTTAAGATAACGCTTGCCAATGTAAGCGATATGAGTCATAATTTTCTTATCACAAAACCAGGGACGCGGATGGATGTGGTTAATGCGGCGCTGAGTCTGGCAGAGAAGGGACCACAAATGGACTACATTCCCGCGATCGATGCAGTACTGTGGTCAATTCCTGTAATGTCCCCGGGCCAAACAAAGTCGGTTGAGTTCACAGCACCGATGAAGTCCGGGATTTATCCCTATGTATGTACTTATCCCGGTCATGGGTTCGTAATGTTTGGGGCCATGTACGTATCAACCGACGAGGGGCTACCTGATATCAGCAATGATCTTAATATTCCGGAATCCCGCAGGCAGGATGTTACGGCTGGAGTAAAGGAGGGTGCGGAAGTCAAAAAACCGGTGGCGGAAAGTCCTCATCCATATCCGTTAGTAGCTCCGTACCTCTATCATGTTTTTATTGAAGGTGCTTCACCGGCTGCTTTTGCTGTGCACCTTCCGCAAGAGCTTTCTTATTGCTGGGATGCCGGCGACTGCCGGTTGAGTTTTGCATGGAAAGGAGGCTTCTTAGATATGTCTGACTTATGGAAAGGCCATTTTAATGCCTCTGCCAAAATTCCCGGAGATATTTTTTTCCGCGACAATACAGAATATCCAATCCGGTTAGGAAAAAACGCAACCGTTCCAACTGTTGAATACAAGGGATATCGCCTTATTAATCGCTATCCGGAATTCCATTACAGGCTCAACGGACTCGATGTTTATGAAATGATCCGGCAGAAAGAAGACGGCTTTGGGCTGGTCCGTGTTTTTAGGATTCCCAATGCGGACCGGGAGGTCTGGTTCTTTACCAACCGCCAGGAAGATGCCATTGAATATAAATTCTCTGCAGGCCGGTACAAGGACAAAAAGCTGGAACTCTCTACCGCCGAAGCCAAGGCATTCACGATTACGATGACCAGTTATTATCTAGCATATAAAAATAATGAATAATGAAAAGTATTATACCAACCATGAGAGCCTCTCTTTTCCTGTACTTTTTTTCATTTTGGTACTTCACATCTTCTGCCCAGGGAAAGGCGAGGGAATCTTATCATGTTGAGACGGTAGAAATGCTAAAAGGACTGGCAAGCCAGACCGGGGGGATCGATTTTCTTCCTGACGGACGCCTTGTTGCCTGTTTTATGCGGGGTGAGGTAATGACGTATAATTTAAAAACCAAAGAATGGAAACTGTTCGCCGAAGGGTTGCTTCTTCCATTGGGAATCCTGGCGGTAAGCAATTCAGAGGTCCTTGTAATGCAACTTTCGAATTTAATACGGATAAAGGACACAGATGGGGACGGCATAGCCGATTTGTATGAAAATGCGACCAGTGATTTTGGGATGTCAGGGAACTACCATGAATTTAACTATGGACCTGTAAGAGACAAATCGGGCAACCTGTTCTTTGCTTTGAACACAGCTTCATCCGGGGGAGGTGTTAGACAGGTGGTAAGGGGCGAATTTAATAAAGCAGGTCGTGACGGCATTGACGGGCACAAAGAGATGTTTTCAGTGGTACCTTATCGTGGATGGGTTATGGAGCTTAAACCGAATGGCAAGCTTTACCCATTTGCTTCCGGGTTTCGCTCACCTAACGGTTTGGGCTTTGATTTAGAAGGAAATCTCTTTGTGGCCGATAACCAAAGCGATTGGGTGCCAACCAGTTCCTTATACCATGTCCGTAAAGATAATTTTTACGGGCATCCTGCCAGCCTGGTATGGAAAAAGGAATGGAAGAACAGGGACCCATTCAATGCTCCGATAGCTGAACTGGACAAGATGAGGACCCGGGCGGCTGTACTATTCCCGCAGGGGATCATGGCAAATTCTCCGTCCCAACCGCTTGTGGATATGACAAATGGGAAGTTTGGCCCTTTTTCGGGACAGTTGTTTATTGGAGAAATTAATCGTGACCGGATTTTGCGTGTGATGCTGGAAAAAGTTGGTGGAGAGTTCCAGGGTGCCTGTATCCCCTTTATTGACGGGCATGGGCTCCGGTTAGCAAACAACCGGTTGGCATTTGCCCCTGATGGCAGTTTGTGGGTGGGGCAAATTAGTTTTGGCGGCTGGATAGAAGGGGAATCAGGAATACAGAGGATCGTATTTTCCGGGGATACTCCTATGGATGTGTACACAATGAATCTGACCAAAAATGGTTTTGACTTAAGGTTCACACAGGCTGTTGATGCCTCAACGGCTACAAACCTTGCTAATTATAAAATCCGATGCTACCGTTATGAATATAAGAAAAAGCCAATTGAAGAAGGAATAGATGTTTCCACGCAGGTCGATTTAGCGGATGTTTCCATAAGCAGTACTATAATTTCTAAAGATGCAAGGAAGGTTTCTCTAATCATTAATGGGCTTAAACCAGGATTTATTTATGAACTGAAACTGGGGGATATTAAAAGCCCGGCAGGCCAGCCATTGGCAAATAAACTCATTTGTTATACGCTTAATAAACTTCGTGACTGATGATGGTCAGCTATTTATTTGAACCAGGCAGGAAAATAGGACAGATAGGCGGGGTTTTAGAAATTAAGAAGTCCTGACCTGTGCATCATATAAATGGGTTTTTTCGCAAGCTATAGTTGCAGTATTTAAGCATGAAAAGCATGAATTTGAATAGCCGTGGGGTTTATATACATACATGGAAGATCATGACGGTTTATTATGATGTTGTTTCTATGGTGTTATTTCTATGATTTTGTTTCAACGATTTTGTTTCAACGATTTTGTTTCAACGATTTTGTTTCACAGGGCTTCACCCTGTGCTATTGTATTTCGCCCTTTCAGGGCTTTATAGTAGTTGAATAACCGTTCTGTGGAATTTTCACAGGCTTTAAAATATTCATTGCTTTAGAAGTCCTGACTTGCGCCTTATATAAATGTGTTTTTTCGCAAACTATAGTTGCAGTATTTAAGTTTCACAGGGCTTCACCCAGTGCTATTGTATTTCGCCCCTTCAGGGCTTTTTAGTAGGTGAATAACCGTTCTGTGGAATTTTCGCAAGCTTTAAAATATTTATTACTTACGGTACAACGGTCCAATTTCGGCAGCATCAATGGTGCACTGATCTTTCCCGGCGGCACCGGGATCAACATACGCTGCCGGTTTGTTAGCAAGACCATTAAGCTGCCGGTACAGGAACATAAATTTTCAACTACGCCTTCACTATTTATAACTGGTAATTTTATAAAGCAAATTATTGTTGGCGAGTACCACTTTTTCTTCAAGGTTTAATGTAATATCATAGTTGCCCGTCAGGAAGATGGAATTCTCATCGCGCATTTTTTCCTGGTAACTGAAAGTTCCATCGTCGTTTTTTTCAACCCATTGTTTTTCACCCACCCATGTGAAAGAGCCACACTTGCTACTATCGTTGGTGCAGTAATCAATTGAGTTCACCGTGGTTTCGCTACTTTCATTTTCGCCCAAATTCATAGATGCCCAGATAGCAAGCACCAGCAAAAAAATACCTGCTCCTGCTAACAAAATTTTTTTTGAGTTTTTTTTCTTACCCGTTTTATCAGATATAATATTTGCTTTTTCCGTTTGCATGTGGCTTACGGTTTTCACTTCCGAAGCCGACCGTCCAACTGGTGTTTTTATATCCTGTTTAGTTTCCGCGGCTTGAGTACTACCATCCCTGCATCCCAATACTTCCACCAATTGATTAAGGCCCGTTTCATAGTTTCCGGTAAAATCGATATGCTGCACCCGCCTAAGCCTGAAAGGAACCGTACAATCGCTCAGCAAAACAGGTATCAATTCTTTCCCGATTTCCAGTGCATAATTTACCTCGTCCATTACATTATTGGAATCAACGGAAGCTGGCGTAAGAACTATGATGAGTCGCGAAGAATTGTTCAATGCTGCTTCGATCGATGAGTCCCAATGACTGCCTGCTTTGATATCAAGTTGGTCGAGCCAGAGATCGGCACCCGCCTCACGCAGATCTTTTGCAAGTTTTAGTACAAAAGCTGAGTCTGATCTTGAATAACTAAAAAAAGTTGTTTCATTGCTCATAATAAAATTGTTTTAGTTTGTATGGGGGTATGTTGATGATACCGGCAATAAGTTTAACAGGCCTATTTGTTGCAGATCAAATGTAATTTAATAAAAAGAGATGACCGATAAGAAGTTTTTCTCCTGAGTTTGCAAAATGAGTACATGGGGACATATCGGCTATATGGAGAAAAAAATGCAAGCATATAGTCAGTTTTTTTATTTCCGGAAATAAAGAGACCTATTCCCGAAATATTCCAGCGATTTCGCTCTATTAAAGATTATTTTGAATGAAGTATAATATAGATTTACTTTTACAACAAAATCATTAAGTTATTGCCTGCAAAAAATGGTAAATACAGATCGGGATAAAATGATCTGATAATGATATCCTGTTGTCTGATCTAATTTCACTTCCCTTTCAAAGTACCAGGCATTGAATTTTCCGGGGCTGTGTATTTTAATACGACGGGTACCTTCCTTAAAATTGCAATGCATCCCGCAGCCATTTTATCCGATTCTTTAGTAATAATAGTAAAGGAAGAATTTGAGCTGACCTGAAAGGTTAGACTTTAGCATATAATGACTTCATACCATATATTTTATTCAACCTTGTCAGATGAATACAATTAATAATAATCCAGGAACATTTTTATTCATCGTATGTGCCTTATTATGTTTCGGCTGCTCGGAAAAACATTATTCGGAGGCTTTGTCGCCCGATCAGGAAATGAAACACTTTGAACTTGACCCCGGGTTTAAAATAGAAATTTTTGCTTCTGAACCGAATGTTCTTTCCCCTGTTGATCTGGTGTGGGATGAAGAGGGCAACGTCTATGTTATTGAGATGGGGGATTATCCCTCCATTGCCGAGGCAGGAAAAGCAAAGGGGAGGATCCGGGTATTGAAAGATACCAATCATGATGGAACAATAGATGAAGCGATTGTATTTGCGGATAACCTACCCAGTGCTACCAGTATGTTGCCGTGGAAGGGAGGACTTATTGTTACGGCAGCACCTGATATTCTTTACCTGAAGGATACCACGGGTGATTTTCATGCTGATACCAGGGAAGTATTGTTTACCGGTTTTTTCGCTAAAAATTCAGAGGCGCAGATAACCAGCCTTCGCTTTGGTGTGGACAACTGGATATACGCCAATAACAATGCGCAGGACGGAGAAGTATCTTCAACCAGAAACCCCGGAGCTCCGGCACTGCGGGTGGGAGGAAGTGATTTTCGCTTCAGGTTAGACAGCGGGCTATTTGAAAATGTGACAGGGTGGGGGCAGTTTGGCATGACGATGGATGACTGGGGTCATAGGTTTTATACACAGAACACATTTCATATTCAACAGTCACCTATCCGTTGGAAATACCTGCACAGGCATAATTTTTTGCCATCAACTAATACCGACATAAACATTTCAGATCACGATCTCCTAATGTTTCAGAGGACCCCTCCTCCATACTGGCGGCAAGAGCGAACAATCAGGAGGCAAAAGGAATTTAAGGAACTGAAATTAGACAATGAGGAATACGCCGAAAAACATTTCACGGGTTGTTCGGGTGGTACAATTTATTTGAGTGATGTATTTCCAAAAGAATATTATGGTGCAGTTTTTACCGGTGATGTGTCTGGTAATCTTGTGCACAGGGATTCACTCATCCCCGGAAAAGAAAATCCGGCGTTTATTGCAAAACGCAGCGAAAAAGAAAAGGACAGGGAATTTCTCGCCTCCACTGATCCCTGGACCAGGCCGGCAAATTTTAGAGTTGGTCCGGATGGTTATTTATACATGGTGGATATGTACCGCCAACATATAGAAGCGCCAGTTTCAATACCTGAAGATCTGAAAGCTGAGATGGATTATTCAAACGGCCAAAACTATGGAAGAATCTATCGCATACTTCCAAAAAGCATAGCAAAGGAAACGACGATAGCAGGCCTGGGTAGTAAAACTTCTGCTGAACTGGTATCGCTGCTCGCTGATCCCAATCAATGGGTCCGGCAGCAGGCACATATGCTGCTAATCCAGCGCCCCGACAACGCTATTATTCCTTTATTGAAAACAATGTTTGAAACGCATGCAGATCCGAGAGCACGTATCCATTCATTGTTTGTGCTGGAAGGGCTTAACGAATTAAATGAAACCATGGTTTCAAAAGCGCTGAAAGATCCTGAACCGGGGTTAAGGGAACAGGCGGTGATTCTTTCTGAAAGATATCCAAGGCTATTGCCGCAACTATTGGAAATGGTCAATGACCCTTCTGCGCAGGTAGTTTTGCAGGCTACCTTAAGCCTGGGTGAATTTTCGGATACCCGCGTTGTACAGGCCCTTGCAAAGGTGATAGAGCAGCGTGTGGCGGAGCCTTTATTCAGAACTGCAGTGCTGAGTTCAAACCAGGGCTCAGGTCCGGGTCTTTTAAAAGTTTTGACTGACAGGCGTATATTTTTGAAAGATGGGAATTCACAAAAAAGCGCATTCCTGAGAGATCTTTCTTATGTGACCGGCGCGCGAAATAATGAGGAAGAAATATTGAACTTATCTGCATTGTTATCACACCCGGAAATAAAGAGTAAGGACAGCATATTGCTAGCGTGCCTGGAGGGGCTGAGCAGGGGATTTGAAAGTGCAAAAATTAAAAATAAATACAGCGGAGTAATACTGAAAGCGCTTGAAAAAAATCTGCCGGAACAAAATGAAGGGATCAGAGCAGCCATGAAAAAGATAAAACTGGCTTTAGGAGATACGATTTAAATTTGTCTATATAATTATTATCATGAGTGAGGCTAATTCACGGAGGTTGTTTTTACAAAAATGTTTTTCATCTGCTTTGAAATTGGCATTTGTACCAATCATGATAGAGCGTTGCACATCAAAAACGACTGAGAAAGGAGGAGAAACTAAAGCCGCTAATTCAGCAGATCCATGCAACGATTATTCAGAATTAGTTAAAGAAGATATTAAAAAGCGAGAAAGCCTGGGATATGTAAAAAAATCAGCTGCTGAAAACAAACAATGCGGTAATTGCAACCTGTGGCTGCCACCTGCCGCCGGTAAGGCATGCGGCAAATGCCAGTTGTTTAAAGGTCCTGTTCCAGCTACTGCCGGTTGTACTTACTGGGCACCTATTTTAACGAAAAAAATTTAAGCTTACAATGAATACAATTAAAAGCAAACGCATCTTATCATTGGTTGTACTTTGGACCAGTATTCTTTTTTGCAGCAATTTGTGTGCACAACCTGCTTCCCATTTAAGGGTTGGCGTATTTGAAGCAGATGTTACGCCGGCCATTGGCAGCCCCGTGGCTTATGCCATTACCCGTTCAATACGTGATCCGCTTTCAGCGAGAGGGCTGGTGTTGTTCATAGATGACCAGAAGCCGGTTGTATTGTGTGCTGTGGATTGGATAGGCATCTCCAATGAAGCACAGGATGAATGGATAAAAAAGCTGGCGGAGGCTGCGCGCACTTCGATTGACCGGGTGTCGGTACATGTTCTGCATCAGCACGATGGCGTGATTGGTGACTTTACGATGGAAAGGATCATGAAGGAATATGGTATAGACCCGATTCCTTTTGATGATAATTTTCAACATAAAGCATTACAAAATGTAGCAGATGCTGTTGCCGCCGCTTCAGTGAAAACTGTGAATGTAACGCATATTGGTTTTGGGCAGGCTAAAGTGGAAAAGGTAGCATCTAACCGAAGGATAATGGGTAAGGATGGCAAGGTAGAACTTATCCGGTGGAGCAGCCACAATGATTCTGTGACTATAGCAGCACCTGAAGGGCTGGTAGACCCATGGCTGAAATGCGTAAGCTTGTGGGAACATGAAAAGCCAATTACGGTAATTACCTATTATGCCACACATCCCCAAAGTTATTACGGGCAGGGTGATGTAACCTGCGAGTTTGTCGGGATAGCGCGTAACAGAAGGGAAAAGTCGCTCGATGGGTTACCTCATATTCATTTCAATGGTGCCGGCGGCAATATTACGACAGGCAAATACAATGATGGCACTGAAACATCGCGGCAGCTTTTGGCTAAAAGAGTGGAAACAGCCATGCAGCAAGCGTGGGAGCAAACAAAAAAAACCGCTCTTACAAAAAATATGGCGTGGAAGAGCCAATATGTAATTCTTCCGCTTGGAAATAATATCGTTGAAAAAAATTTAAGAGCCACTTTGTCTGACGAAAAAACTACAAAGGCAGAGAAAATTGCGGCCGCGGAAAAGCTTGCCTGGTACCAGCGATCGAAAGAAGGAGCCAAAATTAATGTTTCTTCCCTGAGGCTGGGAAAATTATGGTTGCTTAACCTGCCGGGAGAATTGTTTGTAGAATACCAACTGGCGGCCCAGCATATGAAACCGGGACAGGTTGTTTGTACCGCTGCTTATGAAGAATTGGGCCCCGGATATATTGGCACCGCAATCTCGTACTCGCAGGGAGGATACGAAACAACTGATCTTAATTCCGGAGTGGCGCCTGAGGCAGAAGCAATATTGCTGAATGCCATAAGAAAGGTTTTGAATTGACAACTTTATCAACATAATATATGAAACTTAAACGCTGGCTGACACTTGCCTTTTTCCTGGTTATTGTTTGTTTTCTCACTGGCTGCCTCCAGGGCAAAAGAAATGATTATAAAACCTGGGAGGTATACCGGGGAGGTGAGGGCAGTAATGCATATTCCAAACTTAACCAGATCGATACCACAAATGTAAAGGGTCTTAAAGTGGCCTGGACATATCGCACTGGTGACAAATCCGATGTTTTTAACCTGGAGTGCAACCCGATCATCATCCATGATATTTTATATGGCATTTCTCCCAACCTAAAAACCTTTGCGCTTGATGCAAAAACCGGGAAGCAATTATGGGTATTTAACCCTTTTGATAAAAACAGTAAGGAGGGAGGTGTTTCGAGGGGCCTCACTTATTGGGAGAGTGATAATGAGCAACGGTTATTTATGTTTGTTTATAATAAATTAATGGCGTTGGATGCTAAAACAGGAAAGCAGATAATGAACTTCGGTGACAGCGGTTATGTTGATCTCCATAAAGATTTACGCGATGACGGAATAGTACATAATGAGGATGTGCAAAACACTTCGCCCGGGATCATTTATAAGGATTTAATTATTTCCGGTTCCATGGTAGGTGAGGATTATGAAAGCTCGCCAGGGCATATTCGGGCTTATGATGTGCGAACCGGGAAAAGGAAATGGATTTTTCACACAATTCCTCAGCCGGGTGAATTTGGATATGACACATGGCCAAAAGAAGGTACTGCAAAGGCAGGAGGCTGCAATGCATGGGGGGGACTAAGCCTTGATTCAAAAAGAGGAATTGTGTTTGCAGCTACGGGTTCGCCTTCTAATGATTTTCATGGAGGAGAACGTACCGGGCAAAATTTATTTGGCAATTCGGTACTCGCGATCAACGCGGCTACAGGGAAACTTATCTGGCATTTCCAGACATTGCATCATGATTTATGGGATTATGATTTGCCGGTTCCTCCCAATTTAGTCACGATAAAAAGGGATGGCAAAACTGTAGATGCGGTAGCGCAGGTCTCCAAACAGGGTCTTGTTTTTTTGTTTGACAGGGAAACAGGCAAACCTATTTTTCCCATTGAGGAACGACCGGTACCAGCATCTGTTGTGCCCGGTGAGCAAAGCTGGCCTACTCAGCCCTTTCCTTCAAAGCCATTGCCGCTGTGCAGGCAAAGTTTTGATGAAAGTATGATCACTGATATCTCGCCTGAATCACATGCCTACGCCCTGAATGTGGCAAAAAAATACCAGTGGGGTAATATTTATATTCCTACTTCCCTGAAAGGAATCATTCAAATGCCGGGTATAAGAGGCGGCGCGGAATGGAGCGGAGCATGCGTGGACATGGAATCAGGAGTCATGTACGTTGGGATCAATGACATCCCCAATATAGTAGAACTAAAAGAAAAGAAAGATTACAGGGAAGAATTGTCAAATATGCCCATGATCAAGGCGGGGGAAATAGTTTACCAAAGAAATTGTGCGGTTTGTCATGGTGCTGACAGAATTGGAAACAGATCCTTTCTCCCGCTTATAAATATCGCGGCCCGGCTAAAACCCGAAGATGTAAAGGGGTTATTACAAAAACCCAGAAGCATGATGCCTTCATTCAATACTTTACCCGACCAGGATAAAGATGCCATCATTGCATTTTTATTCAACCAGGAAGATAACAGACTCTATGATCTTAAGAAGCTGGATAGCAATGCTCTTAAGAAAGAGACCAGGAAAAGATACAACCTAAAAGATTATATACATTTAGAGGATAAGGAGGGATACCCGGGAGTGAAGCCACCCTGGGGCACGTTGAACGCAGTTGATTTGAATACGGGAGAATTGGTCTGGAAAGTTCCATTGGGAGAATATCCCGCGCTAGCCGCGAAAGGGCATCCCAATACCGGTACGCAGTTGTTCGGCGGAGGTATCGTCACAGCGGGAGGGTTAATTTTTATCGGTGCCTCGCAGGATGAAAAATTCAGGGCGTTTGATAAAACAACAGGAAAAGTACTCTGGGAATATCAATTACCGTTTGGCGGGTATGCCACGCCATCCACGTACGAGGTGGATGGAAAACAGTACGTGGTAATTGCGGCGGGTGGGGGAGGACGCCAGCTAACGAAGGCAGGAGATTATTATGTGGCATTTGCATTGCCCTGAAAGAAAAAGATTGTGCGAGAGGTATTTATTGAACGGTTAAAATTTTCTATTAGATTCAGAATTCGTGGACTGCGTTTCAAATAAATGGGTTTTTTCGCAGACTAAAGTTGCAGTATTTAAGGCTGAAAGGCCTGGATTTGAATAGCTTTGGGTGAAACATGTTCTATGATGTTGGTTGTATTATTTCTATTATTTCTATTATTTCTATTATTTCACAGGGCTTCACCCTGTGCTATTGTATTGCGCC
>JBDTWP010000217.1:0-11451 GCA_040006615.1 Ferruginibacter sp. | reverse complement strand
TGTATGCGGATGGTAAAATAGAGCCGATGATTGTTGTAATGCCCAATGGAAGGGCCATGAAGGATGACAGGGCAATAGGAAACATAATGGCGCAGGATAAAGTACAGGCATTTGCAACCTTTGAAAAGGATTTGCTGAACGACCTGATCCCTTTCATCGAAAAAAAATATCCCGTATTTGCAGACCGCGAGCAAAGGGCCATCGCAGGCTTATCGATGGGTGGCGGACAGGCATTAAATTTTGGTTTGGGCAATTTAGACAGGTTTGCATGGATCGGTGGATTTTCTTCCGCACCCAATACCAAAACACCACAGGAATTAGTTCCTGACCTGGAAACAGCCAGGGGAAAAATAAAATTACTATGGATATCTTGCGGTGCAAGCGATGGATTGATTTCATTCGGTAAAAGATTGCACGATTATTTAACTAAGAATAACCTTCCGCATATTTATTTTATTGAACCTGGTGTACACGATTTTAAAGTATGGAAGAATGGGTTGTACATGTTTTCTCAACTCCTGTTTAAACCGGTTGACATATCAACATTTGCCAAATACCAGGTTGCCGGTGCACCTGCTGCTACCAATATCAGGAATGGGGCGTATCCGCAAATACTTCCGGACAGTCGTGTAATATTCAGCGCCAGGGCACCTGATGCAAAAAAACTGCAGGTAGACCTTGGAAGAAAATATGACATGATAAAAGATACTGCCGGCGTATGGACGGTTACGACGGATTCTATCAGCGAAGGGTTTCATTATTATTCATTGCTGATAGACGGTGTTGCCATTGCGGATCCTGCAAGCCAGACTTTTTATGGCATGGGTCGCATGGCAAGTGGTATTGAAATTCCAT
Source organism: Ferruginibacter sp. (assembly GCA_040006615.1). GTDB lineage: Bacteria > Bacteroidota > Bacteroidia > Chitinophagales > Chitinophagaceae > Ferruginibacter. The sequence goes on along the minus strand of JBDTWP010000217.1, from coordinate 10,596 downwards.
TTGCAGGTGGCGGCTATTATGCTTTAAGAGATGTGCCGCACGGCGACATCAGGATCAAAAAATACTTTTCCAAAGTAACCAATTCCTGGAGGCAGATGTACATCTATACCCCACCTGGTTACGAAGAAAAACAAGATGAAAAATACCCGGTGCTCTACATTTTACACGGAGGCGGGGAAGACCAGACCGGATGGGCAACACAAGGCAAAACTGACCTTATAGTTGACAACCTTATAGCCGCTGGCAAAGCAAAGCCTATGCTGATTGTAATGCCCGATGCAAACATTGGTGCAGGTGGCTTTAATGCGGGTGGCATCGAAAGTTCGTTAAAATTATTTCAAAGAGAAATGAAAGAGTCTGTCATTCCCTTCGTTGAAAAAAATTACCGTAGCCTGAATGATGCCAATAACCGTGCAATGGCAGGATTATCACTTGGTGGTTTGCATACCTTATATACCGGCATTAATAACACAGATATGTTTTCTTATCTCGGGGTATTCAGTTCTGGCTGGATAGTGCCAATGATGAACGATATCAGCGATACCCAATATGCATTTATGAAAAACAATACTGACAAGGTTAACTGTAATCTGAAAGCGTTCTGGATTTCAGAAGGTGGCAGGGAAGATATTGCCTGGAAGAATGGCAAGATCATGCTTGAAAAGTTTGATGAAATAAAAATCAAATACACTTACAGCGAATATCCTGGCGGGCATTCATGGCCGGTATGGAGAAATAACCTGTACAATTTTGCGCAGGTGTTGTTCAAATAAATTTTGATGAAATTACTGACGTAGGTTCGTTGGCCAATTGGGACGGTATACCTATGGCAGATAAGTTTGCTCCGGGAGCTGTACAGGGAATTAATCCCGCGTCAGGCAAAAGCAAAGATTGTCTGTACCTGAATGTTTGGTCACCGGCAAAATCAGCCAACGAAAAAATACCTGTTCTGGTATGGATTTACGGTGGAGGGTTTGCTGTTGGGCATAAACTGATACTGATCGGTAGTAATGAGCAACAGATGGCCTGGTTCCGCTTTTTTATTAAGTTTGCCCCTGGTAATCCATTCGGTTTGCACTTCAAAAATAGAGGAGATCTTTTCATCTGCAGGGATAACTTCAATCTACACGGGGGCACAAGAGACAAGCTAAAACCGAAGGGCGATGAACTTTTACCTGGCAACCTCCACAACAATATCAGCTTACTAACCGAAGAACTCAAAGGCATCAACCCCACAATAAAAAATGCGTTGCACATCCGGGCAAGTGTGATACTGCATTGGTTGCGGCAGCATAACAAAAGACAGGTGCAGTATATGGCAGGGCATAAAGACATCACAAGTACTGAAATGTACCAGGTGCAGGAACCGGAAACTTTGACCAACCAGCTTAATAAACATCATCCGTTTGGATAAAAGAAAATGAGTAAATTTGAGCATAAAAAATACAGAGTATGACAGCAGTAGCCATCCGCAAAAAATTAGTAAGTTATATGCAAGTAGCAGATGAAAAAAAAGTGAAAGCCATCTATGCCCTTTTGGAGGAAGATATAGAGCAGGAAGGGCGTATTAATATCGAACAATACAATAAAGAGTTGGCGGAAGCAGAAGCGGAATTTATCAATGGTGAATACATTAGTAATGCAGCGATGAAAAAGAGAATAAAGCAATGGTAAAAAACAAATTAGTTTGGACAAGGCGTTCACAACAACACATGAGGGCGTTGTACAAATACATTAGTGAAGACTCTCCGCAAAATGCCATGAAGGTTGTAAATGATATTGTAACTGCTGCGGAGAAAGCCATTGGCAATCCTGAATATTACAATCCCGATAAATTTAAAATAAACAACGATGGCAGTTACAGGGCTTTTGAAAAGCATCGATATAGAATAGTATACCGTTACCAAAAAAGTATTATTTGTGTGCTTAGAGTAAGACATACGAAAATGGAACCCAAAAACTATTAATTGCTGCAAATGCAGCAATTTTTTTTGATATAATTTGATATAAAATGGGTATATCCAAAAACAAAGCCCGACCCACAGAGCACGGCTAAGTCTTGCTCCAACATACGAGCCCACGCCAGCCAAGCCTTCTGGGTGTTGCAGTCAGTTTTTTCTGTCATGGTTTTTACGGGCTAAAGACTTGCAACACATTGTCTTTTGCTTTGAAACATTTTCTTATTCGTTTAAGATCGTATAAAAGCAAAAGACAAAGAGCTGCAGCCAACGCCACAAAGCAAAAACACACGCCAAAAAAAGCTGCCTGAAGCCACATTAACATAAAGTGCTCCACCAAATGACAACAGCGAGAAATGAGCACACCGTTCCAGTGCGGGGCTTTCTGTTTTAATGCTATATCTCCGCCAGCTGGCGGATCAGTCAATAGCAGAGCCTGCGGCAGCATGGTAGCTACGCTATTCATTCGTTTTTTTTTGATTGCATACAACTTTGAAATGTTTTTACAATAGCAAACATTTGGGATAAAAAGCTGTCGCAGCCGCCGCAGGTCTCTATTCCTTTAAAAGAGAATGCCGGCGGCTTTGGCGTGCAAAAAACATAAACGATTGCCCGGAAGCAGCATTAAACCTATGAGTTTATGCAGGGCAATCATTTATATTTTTTTCACCGTTGTTCACCCTGATGCTTTAAAGAGTGAATAAACGATAATCCTGAGCCTAGCCGAAGGATAACCGTCATTAAAAATTGCAACAGCTTTACAAACGAAAGACAGGGAACCTTGGCAGCACCCATCGGCGAAGTACACCACATCAGCAGTTGTACATACATGAACATAAACAGATAGGATAAAAAGGTTTATATTGCAGTATAAGGCGGCAGCCTGGAAAAGTTCTTTGATTAAAGTTTCAAAAGGTGCAGGAATAAAAAGGAGATTATATAGATTTTTCGTTGAGTTGGGTAATCATCTGGGTAATGTTTTGGTTACAGCGTCCGATTTTCCATCACTTTGTAATCAACAATAAACTGATACTGATCGGTAGTAATGAGTAACAGATGGCCTTTTCCACTTTTTTATTAAGTTTGCCCTTGGTAATCCATTCGGTATGCCCCTCAAAAATAGAGAAGATCTTTTCATCTGCAGGGATAACTTCACCATTTAATAACCGGCGTTCTATTTGATCTTTAAACTTCGTTACAAAGTTTTTATATTTCGAAAGCACTTCAACTATTGCTGTTATCAACTTTTCGCTTCCTAATGCAAGCGGAGGTTGTTTTACAAGTTCGATTACTCTTGCTTCCAGTAACCTTGCCTGGTGCAGGTATTGCTTCACATGTTGTTCCTTTTGATGCTCATCCTTACCTTTGAATACTTTCTGTGATGTAGCACGAAAAGTGAAAATTATGCTGGCGAAAACCCCGACGGGACAGAAACTTATTTATTCACTTAATTACCTTGCTTAACCAGCATTACTGTTGCCTTATTATTTCCCTGAATCACCTGCACATAGTAAGTACCTGGCCTGTATCTATTACCCAGCTCCAGCCTGCCTTTAACGGCAACATTATTCCTTACCTCTATTAACTTGCCTGCTGCGTCTGTTACACTTACAGCAATTGGTGCATTGCTGTTACTCTTTGTAATTAAAGTAAAATAATGCTGAGATGGATTGGGCATTGCCTGAACACTTAAGCCATTTGCTGCTGCATCAAATCCAACAATTGCTGCTCCGGCTTTTGCTGAGTATTTATTAGGAGGAACAGTAACTGTTACCACTTTAGTACTGCTGTTTCCGGAAACATCCTTTGCTGAAATGGTTATTGTATAAACTCTTCCGGTGCAGTTTCCTGTTCTATCCGCGCGCAATTGCAAATGATGCTTATCAACTACAATCCAATCGGTTTCGTTATTAACCGGAGGTTCATTGCTCGTTACTGTTATAGCTGTACTTGCTACACAGCAATTATCTTTTACTGAATAGTTTACGTTTACATTCCTCATAGAATGATTGGGTGGCCATAAAATTGCAGGGCAGGCATTTGCATCAGTTATTACAGGAGCCATATTATCTTTTACAGTAACACACGCATTGCCTGTACTTGCATTATCGACGCAATCTTTAACAGTAAGTTTTACTTTGTTAACTCCAGTATTGGAGCAATTAAAACTCAGCTTATCCAATGAATAACTCAAGCTGCCGCAATAACTAACAGATCCATTGTCTACCTGTTTTGGAGTTATTGTTACTACTCCGTTTTCATTTAAGTAAACGGTTATATTTTTAGTTTTTACCAATGGCGATGGTTTTACTGTTACCGTTACTTTATACGGAATATTAGTACAGCCATTGTTATTCAGCAAATAGTTATAGCCAACAATTACCGGCGCTGTTCTGGTATTGATCAATTTTTCATTGATGGTTCCGGCAGTGTTTTCCACAGTACTGTTTGCAGCGGGGTTGGCAATACCTGCTACCACAGGCCTGCTCCAGCTAAAGTAAGTACCTGCTGGTATTGCTGAAGCTGTGTATTCAAATACCGTATTGTTGCAGATTGCAGGTGCTGTAATGGTGCTCGTTAAAACAGGACCTTGATTAATGGTGATATTAGCGCCATTGTTACTTCCAGCAAAGGTTGGATTGTTACTAACCACACGAATGCGATAAGTATTGCCGGGAATTGTATTGAACGGAATAATAGCTTTAATGATTCCGGTTCCGAAACCGCTGAGCTTACCAATGGATACCGCTTTTGCAAAATTCCCCGATGGATCACTAAGCTGTGCAGTGAAAAAACTATTTTCATTGAAAGAACCTATGGGTAAAAAATTTATCTCAACCGGTGACCCTGTGCACAAAGTAGTGGATGCAATGGTTGTTGTGATGGAATTTTCATTTTCTGGTGTGGGGGTGTATTCCCACCAATCATTTTTTAGACTAAAACCACTCCAATCTGAATTTCCCACTCCAATATACCCTTTGCTGCCAATACTGAAACCTGTTGCCAATGCCCTTGGCACACCGCCGAAATCAGCTTTTTTTGTCCAGGTATTTGTAGAGGGGTTGTATTCCCAAAAATCATTAAGTAAAGAGCTATTATCCCCGGAACTATTATTCCCGGTTCCGATATAACCTTTGCTGCCAATGCTGAAACCTGTTGCTTTATACCTCATTCCGCCGCCGAAATCCGCTTTTTGTGTCCAGGTGTTTGTTTCAGGGTCGTATTCCCAGAAATCATTTTGAGGTACAAATCCGTTACCAATATACCCCTTACTGCCAATACTGAAACCTGTTGCAAGCTCCCTTGCGGTACCACCAAAATCCGCTTTTTGAGTCCAGGTATTAATGACGGGGTTGTATTCCCAAAAATCATTTGTTTGTCCAGAATCAGTCCACCCAGTACCTATATATCCCTTGCTGCCAATACTGAAACCTGTTGCTTGATACCTTGCCGCTCCCCCAAAATCTGCTTTTTGTGTCCAGGTATTGGTTGCAGGGTCATATTCCCAGAAGTCCTTTTTGATGCCAAATTCGCCATAGTTGCGGTTATTACCGGTGCCAACGTAACCTTTGTTACCAATGCTGAAACCTACTGCATTGTACCTGGCTCCACCGGCAAAATCCGCTTTTTGAGTCCACGCATCAATAGAGGGATCGTATTCCCAAAAATCATTATGAAAATAGAGGTCATAAGGAAAACCCGGATCACTCATCCCGATGCCAAAATACCCTTTATTTCCAATGCTGAAAGCTGTACCGCCATCCCTTGCTTTTCCACTGAAATCTGCTTTCTGTACCCAGGTGTTTGGTTGAGGTTTAATAATAGTTAAGTCTTTTCCGTTTTCGGTTCCGGTAAAATCCGGATCGCTACTTACTACACGGATTCGATAAGTATTACCTTGAATTGTATTTGCCGGAATTATAGCTTTAATGATTCCGGATCCGTAGCCTCTTTGATTACCGATGGATACCGATGTTGCAAAATCACCTGTTGGATCACTAAGCTGTGCAGTGAAAAAACTATTTTCATTGAAAGAACCAGCGGGTAAAAACTTTACCCCAACCGATGATCCCGGACTTAAAGTAGTTGATGCAATGGTTGTTGTAATGGAATTTTCATTTTCTGGTGTGGGTGTGTATTTCCACCAATCATATGTTCGGACAGGACAAAAAGTACATTCATCTTTTGAGGCTTGACTTCTACCTCCCCCATCTATTGATCCAAATCCCAAATACCCGTAGCTTCCAATACTAAAACCATTTGCCGAAAATCTTCCACTACCGCTGAGACTCGCTTTTTGACTCCAGGTATTGGTGTATGGGTCGTATTCCCAAAAATCACTTAGCAATTGGATATTTTGATAAAGACCACCGAATACTTGACGGAAAAACCCGGTGCCAATATATCCTCTTTTTTTAACACTAAAGCCTACAGCATTTGATCTTGGCGTGCCGCCGAAATCTGCTTTTTGAGTCCAGGTATTGGTAGCGGGGTCGAATTCCCAGAAATCATTTTTAAAATCCACAGCGCTGCTGGCCCCAGTACCAATATAACCTTTGTTACCAATGCTGAAACCTATTGCCGACTCCCTTGCTGTGCCGCTGAAATCTGCTTTTTGAGCCCAGGTATTGGTTGCAGGATCAAATTCCCAGAAGTCTTTTTTGATGCCAACGAATCCAAAGCTGCCGTCAGTGCCAGTGCCAACGTAACCTTTGTTACCAATGCTGAAACCTACAGCTTTCCACCTTACTGCACCGGCAAAATCCGCTTTTTTTGACCAGACATTGGTTGCAGGATCATATTCCCAGAAATCAGTTGAACCTCCGTTTAGAATATATCCTTTCGTCCCAATGCTAAAACCTATTTCTCCTCCGCCCCCGTAATCAGCTTTTTGCGTCCATGTATTTGTAGAAGGGTCGAATTCCCAGAAATTAGCTCCGGCAATATATCCTTTGCTGCCAATGCTGAAACCTGCTGTACCAGCTATTCCTCCTCCGCCTGGTTGTTGCTGCCAGGTATCAGCCTGTGCAAAGCAGAAACAAGAAAAGAATAAAATAAATAAGGTAATCCAGCTGCGCAATATTTGCGAATGGGCGCAAGCGATGCATTGGGAACTCTTTTTCATTGTAGTAAGTTTTAATCTTTAAAATTTAATGCGCAGGCTGTCAAGCTCCCTTCTTTCAATTGTCGGAGGCATTATACCCATTTGTATTTTTTTTATCACCAGCCTGGCTGTTTTTTCTGCATCGCTTTTTCGTGCAAAGCCCTTGTTACCCGGCATTCCGGGGATAGTCGGCTGGTGTACCAGCAACCTTCCCTTAACCAAAATATCATAACCATATGTGTCCCCTGAAGATGAAATAATACGATAAGTAGTATCTCCGGTTGCCGTTTGGATGGACCAGTCATTTGAAAAATGGGATGAATGGGCGTAAATAGCTGGAAAGAGTGCTGTTATAAGTAGGAGTAGCAGGTATAAATCTTTCATGGGAACTATATTTAGGTTGGAACAATTTCTTTCGCCGCCAAGATAATATCTCCACGATGCTATACCTATGATGATCGTTAACCAGTAAACTGATCCTCGTCATTCATTGCAATCAGGCCATTTTTTAAAAAGTATTGCTGTGTAGTTTCTTGGGCGAGGAACATAATTTTATCTCCGGGATCCCGGCAGAGTATCTGCCTGAAGTGGATAAACTGAAAGTAGTAGTTGTTACCTATGGTATTTAATTCATTTTTCCAGCTGAATCAGCACTGGCAAGATATCAGCTAAAGCTCAATTCAATTTGTTTACAATCACTTTTTTTTAAAGAGTACAAGGTAGGACTACCAACTTTCACAGTTGCAGGTTGCTGCTTTTGAGAAGCTTTCAATCTTTTCATATTCTTTTTCATTGAGCACTATATATATTGTGAACCTTTTTTATAACTTTTTTTCCCACAATTTGTTTGTTTATTATAAAGATCAAAAGCCAATAGCGAGTTCCGGGCAAAAAGGCTGGGATTCCTCAAACTTGTCACGTTTGAACATCTTGCCGGTCAGCAAGCCTCGCTGCCTTCACCTTTCGGGTTATTTCCTGTTGAAATTTCTTTTAAGGATTTATTTTATTCTGACAAATCAGAAAATTAGAAAATCATCTGACAAAGGCAGACTATTTTATTATCACCAATGCCTTCTCCATTTTTGATTTATTAAGTTTATTAAACCCGATAGAGCGGCTTCTAAATTTCTAAAATGTTTTTTGTTTCATCAGCGAAAATTTTAGTTCCATGTATGAAATAATGGCAGAGCATAAGTTTATTTCGACTGCTTTTTTTCTTGCAAAAAATTTTTAAAAATAAATCAGCTTTTCAAGTTTGAAATTCCTGCATTTTATTTTTTTTTGCTCGAAAATTAATTCCGATGCCAAAATTAAAGGGTTGAAAAGAAAAGAAAGCCCGAGCACTGATAAACCAACAGTCCATCCCTGTAGATTATTTAAATTGAAAGGCGAATGTAATAATATTGGAATTCAGATCCGTTGTCTGGGTATAATGTCCGTACCTGATATCCATTGAACTCAGGTGTGACTTCCAGATCCCACCGGGTGGCGACAAATGAATGCCTACGCCATAATAACTGCTTTTGAAGGCAGAGTAAGCATAATTGCTGCTGTAATACTGATCATTCGCTGTATGGGTTTCGTAAGGGGCAAAATACCTGGATGCCGTTTGCTGATAAAACCTGTAAAACGGCGATACGGAAAAGAACGATGTTATTTTATACGGTATTTCCAAACTTGCTGTATGGGCGGTAATTCCCCAGTCATCTTTATAATACCTGTAGTAAGATCTCAATATAATTTTATCTCCCATAAAATAATTTAGCCGAAATCCTATTGGCAGCTTATAACGCGAGCCGGGCAGATTTTCCACATGAACGGACCCATCTGATAAATAAACCCTGTGGAATGGTAAAGACAAATACCCGTTCTGGGCCACCCCGTCCAATGATACACTTGCCTGCAATGTTTTATTGATAATTTGAGAATAAGTAACTGATCCGGTATAGGTATTCCTTAGTGATGATGGAATGGCAGCTTTCTCATGTTCACCCCCATAGGATGTCCTTCCGCTGGCGGAGGTAACCGTTGTAACATTAGTAGTTGTAGGAGCCGGTATTAGTTCTGAAGGGTAAATCAGTTTTACCTTATCAAAATAAGCACTAACCTTGGTACTCAGTTCTCCACCTCCTCCAATTTTATGTGCATAATCTGCATCCAGTGCGAACGAGTGATAATTGTATTCCCCGGAGTAGTAAGCACCAACACCAACCGTGGTGCCATTTTTATTTTCTACTGAATAGCTGATCGATGGATAAACCCTGTTTCCACCGGTTTTGGACGCCCCGGTTTTATTTACATACGCGGAAGAAGCGGCGGTATGATGGTCAAACCCCAAACCTGTTATCAAAGAATATTTATGTCCTGTCAAATTGCTTCCGGTAAATTTCAATTCTATCCCATTGGATAGGTCGGTAACTTTTTCTGTTCCAATCCCCCCGGTCACAGCGGAATGATTGCCATTCTGTTGATAATAACTGGAAACAATATTTGTTTCTTCCAGTTGTAAGGGTTTTTCCACATATACCTCCTCTGCTACTTTCGTTGCTACTTTTACGGAGTCCGGTTTAACAGACTGGGAAAATGCGTTGAGTAACAAGAGATACAATCCGATAACAGTTAAACAAATTTTTTTCATGAATTAAATTAATAAGCTGATCAATTAATTGCAACCGCAACCACCACCCGTTTTACCACCATTGGCACCCGAAGCGCCTTCGCGGTAAGACTGGAAATTCAATTCACTTTTTTCAACTTTCCTGTTGGAGAGTCCCATCTCTGCGTCATTTAATTTGTTTTTCTGGAAATTTTTTACCTGAACGCAGGAGGATAGCAGCATAATAAATGAAACTGGGGATATCATTCTTATCATTTTATTTTTTTTCATATTAATTGTTAATTGAAACGAATATTATTGGATGCATAAATCTTATCATTATCGTCGATGATGATCACTTCGATATCCTTTATTTGATTGATCATGTTCAGGCCAGCTTTTACACCCATGATCGTTACGGGTGTCGCCATGGCGTCTGCCAGTTCGGCATTTTTGCTGATCACTGTCACACTTTTTATTCCTGTTACCGGCAGGCCGGTTCTTGGATTGATCGTATGGGAATACTTTTTTTCATCAATCAGGATATACTTTTCGTAGTTGCCCGAGGTAGCCACGGCAAGACCGGTTATTTTTATAAAAGAAAAAACCTGCCCGGCAAAATTGGGATCCGCGATGCCAATAGTCCATTCCTTTCCATCCGGTTGCAGGCCCCATGTTGCGAGATCACCCGAGGCGTTTACAATGCCACTGTCCGCGCCCATTTCCTGCATTACTTTTTTCGCCATCTCGGCAGCATATCCCTTACCTATCCCACCGAAACCGATCCGCATACTCTTTTCTTTCAGGTAAACGGTTGTCTCCTGTTTATCTAAAATGATATTCTTATAATTAATCAGCCTGACCATGTCTTTTGCCCTGTCTTTATCCGGTAATGATGTCATGTGTACATCAAAGTTCCAAAGGCTTTTATCTATTGA
>JBDTWP010000216.1:0-11514 GCA_040006615.1 Ferruginibacter sp. | reverse complement strand
CTTAACGGATCATATTGAAATTTTCCAGCACTTTTTATTCGAGGCCGCTTTCATAAACTAATTGCGAAGGTTTCACCTAATTCTAAAAATTATTTTTTATGAACCCTGATAACAACCTCTCAGATTATGACGCTATCGTTAAAACCATACAGTATTACATTGATGGTCCACTTGTCAGTTTACCGGAGGGGGCCTAAACGAAAAAATTGAGATGATGACAAAATGTTTAATGTCCATTTGTATTCCTGCTCATGAAAAAGCGGCGCCTTTGCAAAGATTATTGGAAAGTATTGGCAAACAGTCTTTCACCGGCTTTGAAGTAATTATTACAGATGATAGTAAAACAGAGGCTTTAGAAAAAATTGCAGCGCTTTTTAAAGATCATTTTCCACTACGCTATTACCGCAACAATCCGCCTGCAGGCATGGGCAACAACTGGAATGCCAGTATTGAAAAAGCAACAGCACCCTGGATAAAGATCATGCATGATGATGATTGGTTTGTACATTCAAACGCACTTGAAAAATTTGCTGATGCTGCCCGGTCCGCCAATGCCGCATTCATTTTTAGTGGTGCCTGCCATGTAGCAGCAGACAACAATACCAGCAGGGAATATAAACTCACAGGAAAGAATAAACAGATGCTGGATGAAAGCCCCTTTTGTTTATTGTACAACAATGTTATCGGGCATCCCAGCGTCACAATGTTCCGGAAAGAGGATGCTCTAATTTTTGACAAACAATTTAAATGGGTGATAGATGTTGATTTTTATATCCGCTATTTGCAACAGCATGACAACCGGTACGGCTATATCGATGAAACATTGATCAATATCACCAATGATGATAACCAGGTTTCGGCAGGTTGTTATAAAAATCCATTGGTAGAAATTCCTGAGTATCTGGTACTGTTGTCAAAATTTTCACCTGTCCTGCATTTGCAGAATAAATATGCGTTTTATTGTTTATGGGAACTTGTAAGAAAATTTTCGGTTAACAACCTATCCGATATTGCCCGCTTCGGTTTCAGCGGTACTTTACCTGAAAAACTGGACGCCATTATTTCTTGTCAAAAAAAAATCCCCCGCATCCTTATAAAACAATCCCCCTTAAACAGGTGGTTGATGAAACAATGTTTTAATACATTAAAAAAATAAACCTGCGCAGGCAATCCGGTAAATTCCCGAATCTTATGCAAAAAAACTAACTGCCCGTTAACAAGGTGCTTTTATTAATTTCCCAGGCATCCGCTCTTAGTTTATTTTTTTCCAATACACGCCTGCTCCATCAATGTCTATCATCTCTTCAATGATATTATATTGCTTTCGATAATCCAAAACTGCTGTTTTGCAACCCGGTACCATTCCAAAATCGTCAATAATGATATAACCGCCTTTTGATAATTTTGGATACAAATTATCTAACGCATTGATGGTTGATTCGTACATATCACCATCCAGCCGCAGTACAGACAGTTTTTCAATAGGTGCTACGGGCAAAGTATCCTTGAACCATCCTTTTAAAAATTTAACCTTATCATCCAGCAAATCATATTTTTCAAAATTATACCTCACCTGTTCTTCGGATACAGCCAGTATATTTGAAAAACTGTGGTGGTCGTCATCTTTGTCAGCCGCATATTTCCCTTCATCAGGCCTGGGTAATCCTTCAAAAGAATCGGCCACCCAAACAATTTTATCAGTTATCCCTGCCACTTTCAGCAAGGCTTTCATAAAAATCACGGATCCGCCCCTCCATACACCAGTTTCGATAAGGTCGCCGGGAACATTGTTCTTAATAGTATCGTTCACGCAAAATTCTATATTATCCATCCGTTTAAACCCAATCATAGATTCCGCATATGCCGGCCAGTCTCTGCCAGTCATTCTTTTTTCACGGTTAAAGGGCACTTTTTCCCGAATGGTAAAATCACTGTTCTTCAATATTCGCTCCAGCAGGTACAACAACATATACCTTGGCTTATGTCCTTTGTTTCTTTGTACAGGCGGAGTTTCTCCCATTTCCATTCTATGATAATCGATCAACACCTTTTTTAACAGGTCAATATAAAGGTTTTCACCCATGTAAATTTTTTAGACGCCAAAGGTATAAGATAATGTGGAATAATTAAATCTGAATGCCAGTACTGCTTTAAAAAATATACTAGAATGAAGATAGTTTAGTAAAGCCAATCCCATGATTCATACAATTTATTCACCCTAAACATTTCCCGTTCATCAATGCGCTTAATCTGTTATCTTGTCATTTTTAACAAACTTGTACGATATTTGACATATCGAAGCCTTTCGATATTATACAATCCCCCAAATAATGAAGATCTTAATACAATATTTAAAACCTTACAAATGGCTGGTTACATTAACCCTCCTGCTGGCTGCGGTGAATATCAGCTTTTCGTTAATTGACCCAATTATATTCGGTAAACTGATAGACCTCGGTTACAGGTATTATGCTAATGGGGAACCTTTCCAGCCTTTCTGGTGGAATTTTGCCGGCCCTCTCTTAACCCTGCTGGGAGCATCTGTTGGTGTGGCAATGGTAAGCCGTATTGCGAAAGCCTTCCAGGATTATTTCTTAAGCCTGGTAACACAAAAATTCGGCGCGGCCGTATTTACTGATGGTTTAAAGCATGCGATGAAATTACCTTACCAGGAATTTGAAGACCAGCGCAGCGGGGAAACCTTAAGCATACTGACCAAAGTAAGAACAGATACGGAAAAATTTGTTTCCGCATTTATTAATGTGCTTTTCCCAGTTATTATAGGAATCGTGTTTGTAGCGGTTTACGCAACAGCCATACACTGGAGTTTACCAATCATTTATTTTGGCGGAATATTTTTATTAACAGTTATCTCCAACCTCCTAAGCAAAAAAGTTAAATCCATACAAAAAAACATCGTAGCCCAGACCACTTCCCTTGCCGGAGCTACTACGGAATCTTTGAGAAATATTGAGTTGGTAAAAAGTTTGGGGCTAACCGGCCAGGAAGTAAACCGGCTCAATAAGAATACATTCCAGATTTTAAAACTTGAATTAACCAAGGTAAAACGAATACGCAGCATCAGCTTTATACAGGGCACTTTCGTGAACACCCTCAGGCAGGTAATTTTATTTATGCTGATGTGGTTAGTTTTCAGGCATGTAATGGCGCCAAAAGAACTGGCCACAATGCAAATTTTTTCTTTCTTTGTCTTTGGTCCTTTACAGGAAATAGGCAATATCATCATTACCTACAGGGAGGCCCAGGTATCTCTGCTAAACTTTCATAACCTGATGCAAAAGGCACCGGAAGCTGAACCCCTGCACCCAAAAAAACTGGGCAGTATTGAAACGCTTGCTTTTAAGCATATCAGTTTTAAACATCAGTCTGCCAGTCATAAAGCAATTAATGACATTAGCTTTAGCGTCAAAACCGGCGAAACCATCGCATTTGTTGGCCCGAGTGGCAGTGGCAAAACTACCCTGATGAAATTATTGGTTGGATTGTACAGAACCAATGAAGGATCGATCTTGTACAACGGTATTAATGAAAACAATATCAACTTTGATGACCTGAGAAACCAGATTGGTTTTGTAACACAGGATACGCAATTATTCAGTGGCACCATCAAAGAGAATTTATTGTTCGTAAATCCTTTTGCAACAGACGAAGATTTAACAGATGTATTGCAAAAAGCTTCCTGCCTCAACATATTATCAAGGGCTGAAAAAGGTTTAGAAACTATGATCGGGGAAGGCGGCTTAAAATTATCAGGGGGTGAAAAACAACGTTTGTCCATTGCAAGGGCTCTTTTAAGAAAACCTCACCTGCTAATATTTGATGAAGCCACTTCATCTCTTGATTCATTAACGGAAGAAGAGATTACCAATACCATTAAAGACATATCTTCTCAGCGGGAACAGATCAGTATTTTAATTGCTCACCGCTTAAGTACCATCATGCATGCAGACAGGATTTATGTATTGGAAAAAGGTGATGTGGTAGAAACGGGTACCCATGAAAAATTACTGGAAGAAAAGGGACTCTACTATGCGATGTGGCGCCAGCAGATCGGCGAACGTAAAAAAATGCAGCAGATGGCGGTATAAGCCGCTCCCGACCATAAAACTGATATCTAAGAAAACTTTATTTAAAATACTATCCTCCAAATGGCAGTATCACAATGGGTTTAATGCTTCAGAACCTCCGCCGCGACGGGCAGGGGGCCTAAATCCGGCATCATTTAATTACCTTTGCACCATATGGATATTAAAAGACCTAAACCAGGTTATCTATGGAGTATATTTACCATGAGATGCCCAAGATGCAGACGGGGATCAATGTTCAAACACTCCAATCCTTACAAAAAAATAAAGTTATCCCATATTTTTGACATGCACCATCATTGCCCCGAATGCGGGCAAAAATACGACCTCGAGCAGGGATTTTGGTATGGTACAGCGTATGTGAGCTATGCTTTGGCAGTTGCCATTTCCGTAACTACTTTTATTGCATGGATGGTATTAATAGGTGTATCTGTGGAAGACAACAGGGTGTTTTACTGGCTGGGATTTAATGGAGTACTCCTTGTAGTGCTACAACCCTGGATGATGCGGTTAAGCAGGGTAATTTACCTGTACTTTTTTGTAAGTTATGATGAAAATTATAAACAAACCAAGCCAGTGGAATTTGATCACAAACAATAGGTTGGTGAATGGTCAATGGTGATAAGGATAAAAAGCGATTAGTATACGCCAACATTAATAAGGTAATGGCAGGAAACAGAAGTGCGGGTGTTTTAATGGAAATTTCTAACATGTAATAAAATTACACCACAATCGGTTATCCATGTCAATCGAACCGATAAAAATATTACCAGGCAGTTTTGAACTTGCATTTATTCTTCCTGGCAATGTATTTTCCATATCCATACCCAAGGGCGATCCCAAGCGGATAATCGGAAACCCAGTGTACGCCATTATTGATCATCGATAAACTGATCAGTGCCGCGATACTATATCCTACAGGCTTGATCCAGCGTTTCCGCGGATAATTTTCCGAGATGATGGATACCGCACTTACAAAGGTCGCCAGGTGGCCTGAAGGAAAAGCATCATATTTCGCTTTATTATTTTGAAAATTACGGAAAGAAGGAAAGGGCCTCCATCGCCCTCCCGATAAGGTGGCATCCGAAGGATTTTCCCTGCCGGTGGAATATTTAAGGATCTGTGTACCCACCCCCAACGCTAAAAATGCTTCTGTTAACTGGCTTGCTGTTTGCAACGCCCTGTTATCCTTTTTTAGTCTACCCATTACATAAAATCCGGCCGCCAGCAGAATATTGGTAGACCCTTGCCCTAAATCATAAAACGCTGTATTTATATTTTTAGGTATTTTACCAATAATAGTCTGCTTGCCCCCGATCTTCAATTTAATAATAGGCGAGAAATTTTCTTTTACACTGATATTATTCCGCAGGCAATACCGTTGCATTGCATTGGTGATTTTTTGATCCAGCAATAATAAAACAACGGTAGATCCGGCAACAATCCCGGCTTTATACAGGTTTCTTTTTTCAAAAGTCTGTTTTATATATCCGAAACTGTTTGCCGGAATATGACCAATAAATGAAAAATGGCCGGGCTTTTTGCAATAAAAAGAATCCCCGTTATTTTCATAGTAAAATTTCTGATTACCTGGCAAGGAAGGATCCGGCAATCTTTGTGTATTTGCAAATAGAGGTAGCTGCGTTAATGAAATCAATATGATTTTACTGATCATAAATTAAAAAGTCTGCAGATGTTAGTGAAGAACAATGCGTAATGAGTTTGGAACATTCATTCATAATCTTAGTGTAAAAAATGCGGCTTCCTCAACCATTATTTACTGACCTTGAAACTTAAAGGGATATTCAATTTAACACTGAAATTTCTTCCCATATTATATACACCCATTCTACCCGACGCCATATTTTCGGCGGCGTATTTTAAGCGACTTAAATGATTTTGGTATGCCTTATCAGCCAGGTTGCTTCCTATAAAATTAAGGCTAAATAAAGAAACTCCTTTTTTAGATACAAAGTCGGCTCCCAGTGCCGTGTTTAATAACGAATAAGCCGGCGTTGCAGTTTCCGTATTGTAGGCGGCAAAAATATCTTTCTGAGCAAATGTATTGTCAATTTCAAACTTGACATAAAAATTACGGGTATTGTTCCGGAGCTTCTTAAAATCGCCTCTAACCTCAGTCACTAAATGGGGAGCAGGCATAAATGGTAAAAACCTGGCGGATCCAACAGGCGCCGCAAACCGTCCTGTCACATAGGAAAAGGTATTTTGCACATGTAACCAATCCAGCGGATGAGGGTGGATATCAATAGTTGCCTCCACTCCCCTGAGTGTAGCTTTACGCTGATCAAACTTAAATGCGCTGAGGTCATTTCCATTTACATGTACGGTGGAATCTCCGCCTCCTGCAGCCAGTAATTTTCTATAAAAGATAAAATTATTAAAGCTATTTATATACGCTGATAATCCGAATGAAATATGTTCGGTATTAAAATCAAACCCTGCATCAGACTGGATACTTGTTTCGCTTTTTAAATTCACCTCGCCATATTCGTAGCGGATGGTTCCTTCATGCGCCCCATTGGATGCAAGTTCTGGAATGGCTGGCGCCCTGAAACCTCTTGCCACATTTAATTTAAAAACCAGTTGTTTGTTAAGTTCCGCAGCCATTCCAACACTGCCTGAAAAATTACCAAATGATTTTTTAAAGGAAGCGCCTTTTATACTTGGGCCATCCAATAAGTTTTTTGCTTTTACATCACGGTTGTCATAGCGGGCTCCGCCACTAAGGGTGACTTTTTTAAATGTCTTTTTAGAATACAAATAAGCTCCAATATCAAATAAGTCGTAGTCAGGTATTAATTGTTCAACACCCTTATTGGTATTATTTTGCTGCATTCCGTTAAGGCCAACAGATACATCCCATCCATTCCTTTCCTTAAGATGAAACTGGCCCGTATAAGTAATGGTTTTCAAATCGAAGAATAAGGCTCTTTCCTCCAAATTATCGATATTGCCAAATTCTTCCCGCCTGTTTTGCTGGTAGCCAACGTTAAAGGCTAACCGGTTATCTCCCAGTTTAATGCTGTTATCCAGCGCTACTTTAAAATGACGGATATGCTGATATGGAATTTGTGGTGCAGTGCTGTTAAAATCAGCTTCAGTCGCGCTTGCGCTGCCACCACCCGGCAGCAGTTTAATAAAATACCCCTGCGCATCCCTCTCTCCTTCAACCAAACCTGCCTTAAGATTAAAATTGCTAAAAAGCACATGGCTGTAACCCCAACTACCATTATATCCTGCGTAGCCTCCAAAATTGTTTTGGTTAAATTTGGAGTTATAAACGTTGCCATCGTATTTGTTCCTGTAATCGGAAGCAGCTACAGTAGAGCCATACAAATTCCAGTTAATACCATTAATGTTTCCACCCAGGTTAGCATTCAATGTTCTGGCTTTGTTGTTGGTTTGGTAATTGGTAAAGATATTCGCTTTCACCGTATTATTTTCAACAGGCAGGTTGGTAATTATATTGATAACGCCGGCCATTGCATCGCTCCCATAAATAAGTGAAGCGGGCCCCTTGAGGATCTCAACCTTGTTCACACTTGATTCATCAATTTCAATTCCATGCTCGTCGCCCCACTGTTGTCCTTCCTGTCTTACTCCATCATTAATAGTAAGTACCCTGTTGTATCCCAATCCGCGTATCACTGGCTTTGAAATAGCAGGTCCAGTCGACATACTGGACACACCCGGCTTTTTAGCCAATGCTTCTATTATATTGCTGGAAGAGCTTTGCAAGAGATCCTGTTTTCGTAATACGGAAACCTGGAAAGGGACCTTTTTTAGTTGCGTAGCTCCACTCACGCCGGTTACAATCACCGCATTGTTTTCCACCACCGATTCCGATAAAGCATAATCCTTTTTTGTGTCGCCGTTTATTTCAATATTATCTGTTATGGTCGAATAACCAATATGTGATATTTCAACTAAATGTTTGCCCTCCGGGATATTGCGAAATTCAAATGCACCATTTGCATGAGTGGATACACCAGCTTTTATATCGGAAAAATATATGGAAACTCCTTCTATTGGTTTATTAGTTTTAGCATCAGTTATTATACCGGAAAAGGAACTACGAAGCGTTTTTGAGCTATCGACATCTGCCGGGCCGGTACCGGCTATTGTATGATCAATGTGGCTAAAAAAAACTAAGGTGAAAAGAAATAATATTTTGATTGATTCCATTATGATAACAATTAATGTTCGCTTAATAAGGGTCTGTGTTGCAACTTATGAAACTTAGCGGGTGTATCTGTAGCGGGCTATACCATTGGGGGGCCCCGAAGACCAAATTGGAATTGATGGTCGCCATTAATATAGGTATATAATGAAGAAGTACCCAGCGGGTAATGGAATGGGAAGTAAACAGCAAACCCATGTATGTCAGGTAAAAATGGAGATTCAACTACCTGGTGGTCGCACTGGCAATGAAAGGTCAACTGTTTCACGTGAGCTGTATCCTTGTTACCAGCTATCCCATTTCTATAATCCACATGATTTGCGAATATATCATGCAATAATTGCTTTGGTGTATTACTCACCATAAAAAGTAATAGCAGTACTAACGCGCTGCACTGCCTTATGATCCTGATTTCACGCAAAGCTGTAAATTGTAACAATGATGCAAATTTAATAGATATAATTTAATTTCCATCATTTATTAAAACAACCATTAATTTAACCATAAAATGAATAAAATTCAGGGCAACACTGACTTCATAAGCAAATACTATTATGCGATGGGTACTATTGCGCAAAAAAAACCCTGTTACTTGCTGACAGGGTTTTTAAAGCACGGAAATAAAACTCAGTTACTCTTTGCCCGGATCAAATTTCCGGAAGATATTCTTTACGCTGCCCTGAATCTCTTTACTGGTAAGGTTTTTATTATGGACTTCATCGGTTGCCCATCCCTGCCAAACCACCTTATCGGTTTTGGCATCAATCATTGAAATGGTGAGCGTACCTTCCCTGCTTTCATGCTTGTCACTATCATACCCTACAAACTGGGAAGGATAATAGATATAGCTAAAACGCCGGGAGTAGGGATTATAAAACCGCCGGGTGAAGCTCTGGGAATAAACGGGATTATTGTTTTCCCTGATTTTTTTCTCAACCAGTACATCATGTTTTAAAATAACATCGGGGTTGTTTTTTTCCTCCCTCCAGTTTGCCTTAGCCAGCTCAGCATTTACTGCCTGTTTAAGGCTTGTTTCCTGCAGGCTATTTTTCTTTATTCCGGATGAATGATCATTTTCATCCAGCCAGGAAAAAGTTTTATAATTGTTAAAATTCACAGCATCATCTTTCTCTACATGTGCTGTTGATACGCAGCCTGACAATAAAAGTCCAAAGGCTGCAAAGACTACCAGCGATTGTATGTTTTTCATTTTTTACTCCTTTTTTTTTGTTTAACTATATAAACGCAAAAAAGATACTATAGATTTATAAGAAGATGTTAAATAAGAAAGTAACCATATACCTGAATAAATACTAATTGACGCATTTAAGAAAATCCAGGAATAAGAGATTTAGTTAATGAAAAACATGGTTTTCGTAAGGAGTCAAATCTTTATTATTAAAAAAGTGCCCGGTCACAGTGGGTGATAAAAAATTAAAAATGAACCTTATTGAATCTCTTCGTATAGCGGCTGTGCTTCGGGCCAACCTGCAAAACCAACGCAGTACAACCTGGTAAACATTACCGGTAAATTTTTTTCGTTCCGTATTACAGCAAGTCCAGGAAGTATAGTGTTCCCTGATTATATTTACTATAGCAGAGCGGTCCTGGAAATGTTATGGGGAACCGATTAACCTGATCCGATAAAATGTGCCTCATAGTTTTCAGCATTTTGCGGGATGATGACCGTAGGGATAACCGCAGGGGTATCCCGTACAATTGCAGGTTGATCTTTGAATGCATTCCTGATCAGCCTGTTTGTTAGCAATCTCTCCCTTTCCTTTGCCAGCTTATCTTTGAGCATGTATGCTTTCACTGCTTCATTGTACACGCCGTTTCTTCTTCTGAGCCTTTTTTGCCATTCTTTTTTCATTTCCTTATCGGCAATAACGGATTTGGCATACACCACTGCTTCGCGGAACAGGTTCCGGCAGGTGCGTTGTTTGGGTGAAGCGATTATCTTCGTCATATCCGGGAACTTTGTTTTTATTATACCATAACGGTAGTGTTTAATCACATATTATTTCCCGATTGCCCCTTGTGTCATTCTTTGAAAAAATGATAATTTGACACTATTTTTCATAACATTTTTGTTTTCTAATTGCAATATCTGAAGTCTTAACCGAATTTCAAAGGGAGTGGGCCAGTATTGCCGCTTATTGCCGCTTATTGCCGCTTTTTACCGCTTTTTGCCACATTCCTGGAATGAGTCAGGGAGTAGCCATGCATGGATTTCTATATGATTTGTATACGGCAGGTATACCACAGGTATACGGCAGGTATACCACAGGTATACGGCAGGTACGAAGGATGCAACTTTTTGGATGGCTGATTTTAATGGCTGATGCCTGATTTTTTATGGCCGTCTGGCCGAATGCCCGGCACCCGACTTTGGTTTTTTGGCCATTCAAAATTAAGATTTCCATAATAAATTATCATTTCCTATTGGGGTGCATCCCAAATTGTAATATCCAATATTTTGTTGTTATTTTATGTCTAGTTTAATTGCGAGATATGGGATATGCAACAAAAGTGCAGTGCATAAAACGCGCCGCCAGCGAACAATGGTATGTCAACTTTCCTGCAGCCGTGGCACAGGCCCTCGAATTACAACAAGGTGAAATTGTTGAGTGGCTCATTGATGATCATCAGAATTTAGCTTTGAAAAGAAGTGATCAGGCTGTTAGCGCATTGAAAAAAAAAACTCCCGGCGAGGAAAAAATCCTAATGGAGAAATTCAATGAACTTTTTGATTTATGTAGGAAAGTTTTTATTGTCCATTCATTTCTATGTGCCGAACCTACGGTTCTCATTACTACTAATGGACATTTTCAACGGTTTAAAATCCGTTGCTACAATATGGACCAAGGATACGCCTCTTGCACAGAGCATCCGTATACTATGTGCCGAACTTACGGTTCTCACTACTCTTAATGGACATTTTCAACGGTTTAAAATCCGTTGCTACAATATGGACCGAGGATACGCCTCTTGCACAGAGCATCCGTATTCTATATGCCGAACTTGCGGTTCTCAACGGATTAAAATCCGTTGCTACAAAATGGATCGAGGCTACGCCTCTTACACAGATCATCCATATTCTATGTGCCGAACCTACGGTTCTTATTATTACTAATGGACATTTTCAACGGATTAAAATCCGTTGCTACAAAATGGACCGAGGCTACGCCTCTTGCACTGATCATC
>JBDTWP010000215.1:0-11558 GCA_040006615.1 Ferruginibacter sp. | reverse complement strand
TTGACATTTTCTTAATTATTGAGTTTTGCCATGCAGAGACTCGCCTGGGAAATCAAAAGGCTAAATGTTTTCGCTTCCTAAGACGGCGAGTCCTGCATTGACATTTTCTTAATTATTGAGTTTTGCCATGCAGAGACTCGCCTGGGAAATCAGTGATTAGACATGTATTAATTCGTGTAATTCGTGTTTCTTATTCGTGAAATAAAAAAATGATACGCCATATTATTGTTAACACAGCACTAGTATTCACAAATAACTCAGCCACCATTTTTCTTTGTGGGTTTGTTTGTACCTGTCGTACCATTTACACAAGGGATACAATCCAATAACTATTGACAGCCAGACCAGGTAAACAATTCCCAGCGAAAAGCCGTAACCTTTCAGTTCATCATTAAACCACAAGGGTTTATTTAATATCCAGGTTCTCCAATCAAGTGTGGTAAATAATTCTGAAAAAAGCATTGCAGTCAAATGAATAAGATAGATATGTACCAGGTAATAGAACATTGGCACCCTGCCATAAACGGAAATAAATTTTGCAACCGCACTGTTTGCCCTTTCTGTAAAAGCAAGAAAAAGGACGGCGGGTCCCAGCGTCATTAAAATATATAATAAAGAGGGTGGATATTTAGATGTATTGATGAAAGAGAGAAAAGTAAAGAAGGTTGATTTTTGCTGGCTCCAGTGGAAAGAGTCGCCGTAAAGGTTGATGAGACGAAGTAATATAAACAAGCCTATTGCTGAACTGCCAATCAGCAACAATGTTTTTTTTCTTTTATCAGTTCCGTAGGTTGGTGCGTATAAATTGCCCAGGCAATATCCCAGGGCCATTACACCGATCCAGGGAAGAACTGGGTAGCCAACAAAAAGAAGCCTGGTCTGCCAGTGAAAAAAGTTCATTTCGTGCAGGAGTGACCATCCAAAAGCCGGTAAATTATTACCCTCTACATGAATATCGTCTAAAAGGTTATGACAACCCACTAATATAATTCCAATAAGAAAAATCATTTTTACAGGAAGATGTATCAAAGCGGCCAGTACAATCATACTTATACCCAGTGCCCATATTACAATAAATAATATGGCAGGAAATGTAATGGCAAAGTTCCATCCAAAATTAGCTATTACCAATTCAATGAATATCAGCCACAGGCCACGTTTTAATAAAAATACCGACAATTCTTTTTTTGTTTTCTTTTGTCCTGTTAAAAATGCGGAACTGCCTGCAAGGAACATAAATACCGGAGCACAGAAATGGGTTAACCATCTTGTAAAGAACAACACGGTATTTGTCTTATCAAGATCAAGCGGGTTGTATAGAAAAGCACCGGCATGAAAATAATCCCGCACATGATCAAGCGCCATGATAACCATTACCAATCCCCGCAGCAGATCAATGGATATAATTCTTTTTTGATTTTGGCTTATGTCCTTTTGCATGGCAGTTTTGTTTAAAAGTTTTTATCCGGGGATTTTTATTGTTTTAATGTTAAGTTCTTTCCAAATGAATGAAATTAAACTGAGGAGCAGACTAAGTGGAATTGCATAGGGTGGTTAAGCCATCCGAAAGATAATTAACTATTATCAATTTTTTTAATTATATGTAAAAATCACTTTTCCGGTCCTGTAAAGATTACCGCAGGTTTTCAAATTTAAAGCGGGCCAAAGCACAGGCAAGCCAGGCACAGATAGAAAAATTAGCTGAGCCGGGTGTTCCATTCATACGCTGCAGCGTCTTTATCGTAGGTGAACAGTTTATCGCTGACTTATGAAATTAATAAATCTCATGGCGGAGAAATAAGGGGGGTAACGGAAGAAGTCGAATGGACCGAATTTATTATTCAACTATGACTTAAAATATTTTCATCGTTTTTTATAGTAAAATCAGGTAAAAATTTAAACTTCGCTCATATTTTTTCCTCCATGTAATTCTTAAAAACAAATTAAATTGCCAGGATGCCTACTACAAAACAGAAATTATCGTTGAATGCGGATGGCCGCATTTGGATAACCACCCCCGAAGGTAAATTTGTTGGAAAAGGTCGTATTGAATTGCTGGAAAAAATTAAGCAATTCGGTTCCATCCGCCAGGCGGCTTTGGCAATGCAAATGTCTTACAGACAGGCATGGCAATTGATTGATGATATGAACAGCAAAGCAAAAACTCCGCTGGTAATCTCAAGCAGGGGGGGAAAGGGTGGGGGTAGCGCAGTTGTTACCGAAAAAGGTGAACAACTGATTGTTCTTTTTATCGCTTTTAATAAAAAATTTCAGCAATTTCTTGCCCGGCAGGATAAGGGTTTTGGTTTTTAATATGCTTTTTTTGTATTATGTTTGTCATCGTTATTCTTAAATAGGTATAACGATTGCCTGTTTTTATGTTGTACGAAAATTAATACCAGAACTTTAACCAATTGAACGAATGAAATTTGTCATCGCTGTTTTTATAGGTTGTCTTTTTGTTGTTCCTCTTGCCGCCCAGGATAGCCGTTCAGTAAATAGAAAAGAACGGGACTCCATCAATATTGCTGTATTGAATGAAGTAGTGGTTTATGCTTCAAGAATTGCTGAAAATATATTAGAGTCGCCGGTGAGTATTGAAAAAGTAAACGCTGCTTACTTTAAAAGTTCACCGGCTCTCTCTTTTTTTGATGCATTAGAAAATGTAAAGGGAGTTCAGATGATTACACCCAGCCTGGGTTTTAGGGTAATTAATACAAGGGGTTTTGCAAATACCACCAATGTGCGGTTTGCACAATTGATAGACGGGATGGATATACAGGCACCTCATTTGGGAGCTCCCATTGCCAATGCCCTTGGCCCAAGTGACCTTGATATTGAAAGTGTGGAAATCATTCCCGGCGTAGCTTCGGCCTTATATGGCATGAACACAATTAACGGACTGGTCAATTTTAATACCAGGGATCCTTTTAAAAGTGTAGGGATAAGCATACAGCAAAAAACCGGCATAAATCATGTGCGCGATTCCAATACCGGTGCTGCTGTTTTTACCGAAACAAGTCTTCGTATTGCTCATGCTTTTTCTGATAGGTTTGCTTTTAAACTGAATGGAACTTTTACTAAAGGAAACGACTGGATAGCAGACAATCAATCCGACCTGAATGCAAATGGAAATCTGTCACCTGGCCTCAGTGGAGCAGATAATCCGGCCGTGGATCCGGTAAATGGTTATGGCAATGAATCCTCCAACAGAAGAACTCTTGCTTTGCAGGGTAAAAATTATGTAATTGCCCGTACAGGTTATTATGAAAAACAAGTAGCTGATTATTCACTAAAAAATGCTAAAACAGATATTGCGCTGGTGTACAAAATAAATAAAAAGGCATCAATAACTTATAGCTATAAATTTGCCAGGCTGGATAATATCTACCAGCGTTCAAATAGGTTTCGGTTAGATAATTATAAAGTACAGCAACAAGGCATTACTTTAAAAACAAGCTCCCTGACAGTACATGCCTACTGGAATTCTGAGAATACCGGTCAATCTTACAACCTGCGTTCGATGGCAGAAAATATGGACAAGACTTTTAAGAGTGATGATAATTGGTTCAAAGATTATACAAACAGGTTTAACAGTACCGTGGCTGGCGGAACAGCCATACCCCAGGCACTGAAGATGGCCAGGTCATTTGCTGATTCCGGAAGATTTGAACCCGGTGGCAATGCGTGGAAAACGGCTTTTGACAAATTAAAAAATATCAACAACTGGGACGCCGGCGCAGCCCTGCGGGTAAAGGCCAACCTTGTAAATATTGATGCACAGATCAATTTAACAGATGCATTTTTAGCCGGTATAAAAAAGAATGCCCAGGTGGAATTAATTGCCGGCTTTGACTACCGAACCTATATTGTAGTGCCCGATGGCAATTACTTTATTAATCCTGCAAAGCGGGATGTATTCAGTAACCTGGTTTATGCCAAAACCGGCGGTTTTATTGCAGTATCAAAACAATTATTCAACAAAAAATTGAAGCTGGGCACTACTTTAAGAGCTGATAAAAACGATTATTTTCATGTTACTTGTAACCCGCGTTTTTCAGCGGTTTATTCTCCTTCACTTAAAAACAATATCCGGATATCTTACCAGAGCGGTTACCGTTTTCCTGCTTTATTTGAAGGCTTTTCCAATGTAAACAGCGGAGGCGTAAAACGGGTGGGTGGCTTAAAAGTTATGTCCGTCGGGGTTTTTGAAAACTCCTGGCTAAAGTCATCTATTGACGCATTTAAGGCGGCAGTAATTACAGATGTAAATACCGTCGGGCTTACCAAAGATGCAGCCATCAAAAAGAACCAAAACATGCTGGTTAAAAATACTTATACCTATTTGGTACCCGAGCATATCAAATCAATTGAAATCGGCTATAAGGGCTTGTTCCTTCAATCAAGGTTGTATCTCGATATAGATTTTTATTACAATAATTACCATTCATTTATAGCACAGGTCGAAGCAAGTGTTGCCAAAACATCCCTTGCTGATTCAATTGCTTTTTATTTGAATGATAATAATTTACAGGACCGTTACCGGTTGTGGACCAATTCAAAAACCACTGTTTACAATTACGGAGCCAGCCTGGGACTAAAATATTCTTTTCCTGCCGGTTATTTAATCAGCGCCAATGCTTCTTATGCAAAGCTTGACAGAAAAACGGGTAATGACGGTCTGGAAGACGGTTTTAATACCCCTCAATGGATCACTAATATCTCCATCTTCAATGACCATATTTTTAACGCTATCGGGGCGGGCATCACTTACAAATGGCAGAGCAGTTTTTACTGGCAATCGTTCCTGGTAAATGGACAGGTGCCGTCCTATGGCAGTTTGGACGTACAGGCCAGTTATCAATTTGCTAAACCCCTTATCGGTTTAAAAATTGGTGCCACTAATATTTTGAATCATTATTATTATTCGTTTTTGGGTGGGCCGTATATTGGTGGCTTCTATTATTCTACGATCTCATATATCTTTTAAAGTCCCACTTATTATGCTTCAATATGTATTGATAAACTAAAAAATGTCGAAACCGGAGGATTTAATGATTGGTCAAAATATAGCGATCATCTGTCCCTGACCATTTTTTTCGGGACATAAATATTAATGACCTATACCGAATATGTTATTCGCGAATCACATATAAGACAGATAATGGTTTGTTATAATAAGCCCGGCTTCATTTCATTGCCGGGTATTGCTGATTGCCCCTGGCATCGAACCATAATATTTTATTCATCAGGTTATCATTGCCGCCATCCACTCCTCTAAATGCTGTATCTGCAGATAGCCTGGCATAATATTTTGCCCTACCCTTTAAAAGGGCAACAGGTTTATTCATTTCATTCAAAGGAATATTGTTAGGAATGAACCTGTAGCTGTAGAATTGCTTTTTATCACCAAAGCAATTAAACATCGGCAACGCAGTGGCGTCAATTACATTCATCGGGGGAATGCCTAAAATCTGTTCTATTGTTCTTACCATGGATGTTTGATTATAATTGGTGTGGTTTGTTTTTCCAAATCTTGAATAAGGACTTATCACCTGGCCAATTGTCCGGTAGGAAGATATATGATCCCAGCCTGACTGGGAATCATCTTCCGTAACAAAAACCACGGTAGAATCCCAGAAACGGCTGTTAGTAATTGTTTCAATGATCCTTCCCAATGCAAGGTCATTATCCGCAACCATCGCTTTTGGCACCGGGAAGTTTTCTGAAGTGCCCGCGGTGTGGTCATTGGGTAGCGAAAGCACCATTAAATCCGGCAGACCATCGCCTTCTTCTTGCTCAATCTTTTTCCAATCATTAATAAAAATATCGGCCCGGATCTGATCAGTGAAATTAATATTATCGCAATCAGGATAACCAGGTGAGATGATCGGCCTTATCCTCGCAATAGTGCTTGTGTTGTAAAGAGGCATCGATTCGTGTTCAACATACTTATTATAGATGTCGGCCCATTTCATTTTTGTATTGTAATGCGTAAGGCAGGCTTCACCATAAATGCGGACTGTCTTACCATGATCCAATGCATTGTTCCATATAAAGCCATTTTTATTGTATACCAGGGCATCCTCCTGGCGATGAGGATAGCTCCGGAACCAGGCACGTACATTTCTTTCAATATAATCTGAAACCATCGCTGCGTCAGTCCATTGATGACCTTCTGCGGATGATTTGCCTGATGCATAATAATTATCCAATAAAGAGAAATCCATTGCCAGTTTATGTTGATTAGGGGTTATTTTTTCTCCGTAAATACAAAGGTCTTTATCGCCCCTGCCTTGTGGAATGTCTCCAAAAACCTGATCATAGGTTTTATTTTCCTTAATGATGTAGACCACATGCTTAAAAAGAGAAGGCTCGCCAATTCTTTCCGGTAAAGGTTTTGGTAAAACATTTTTTCGTGGTGCCAGGTTTGCCACGGCGGCCCGGTAAAACAGGTTTAAATTCTTTACTTTTTCAGTATAGTTTTTCAATTGATTCAATTCCGGGACCATAAAAATACTGAGGGACGCAAGTTCCTTATGAATAGAAAATGCGTGGATTGATTTTCCGGCAGGTTGTTTGAAAACTTTGCTATCGGCTAAAATCCTTGCTCCTTTTGCCTCCAGGTTAGTAACATATAAATAGCGGCCGATCTGCGCAATCCCTGATGGATAGGCTTCTGTGGGAATATAACCTTTTATTGTTGTCATTCCCTTTGAGTTTGAGGACACATTGCTTCCCAATTTAATTACCGCAAGCGCGTTGTCCATTCCGTTGGCTACATATAAGGTGGCCGTTGCTGAATCAATTAATAGGGCATCGGGACTGCTTCCATAAAACCGATCCTGTTTTGAAAATAATCCTGTCCAGATAGAGTCAACCACCATCTCCTTATTCACATCTACCACGCTTACATAATCGCTGTTGCCATTAGCGATATATAAGAAATGGCCATCACCGCTTTTAATGATCGCGTTAGGGTGAAGGCCCAGCAAAAGCTCTTTCACCAGGACACCTGTTGTAATATCAATGATCGACAGGCTTCCCTGTTTTGTTGCGCCTGTACGATGATCAGTATATGCGCTGCCCCAGGGTGTCCCGGCATTCTCTCGAATTGTATCTGTTACCAGCGGGCTTGCCCAATTGGTTATATATGCTTTGTTGCCGAGAATGCATAAGCCATATGGTGCCACCCCTGTTGGTACAGACCACACGATTGTTTTATCATCAAATTTAATTTTTACCAGTTGGTTATTACCATTCAGCACTGCATACAGGTAAAGAATTTCGTCTTCTATATTGGTAATAACCTGATTAGGCAAGGCTTTATCGGCTGGAGGCAACTTTTCGAAGGGGATAGCAGTTATGTTATTTACTTTTTTACCATCCCATTCTGCGATCATGATCGCAGACTTACCATTTTCATTTTCAGTAGCACCCCAGGTTATAAAGGTTTTATTTTTAAATACAAATGAAGTGATACCGGAATATGTACTCATGAAACCCACCCATTCCTTTTCCTGGTTAAAACTCCACCTTGCGATGATCAGGTTTGTTTTAATGTTTACGATGGCAATACCATACCGGTCTTCAATTGCAATACTTTTTTTACCGGGAAGAACGCATAGATCTAACGCATGATTTTCTAACTGCGGGTCGCCATAGGTGATTACTTTACCCGCTGATTTAACCAATCGGTTATAAGGCATTATGATAAAGTTTCCTTCGCCTTGTAAAGATTGGTTTTCAACAGGCAATTTGTTTGAAATTGATATTTGTGAAAATGACGCAATGGAAAATAGTATATCTGATGCGATAAAGAAGATTAAATTTTTCATGAATCGTATTTTAATTGAAAGGCTGAGCATAGTCTTCGTTGAAATTTCGACAAATTTACCTGCTTCTTTTCTTTTTAAATTCATTATTAGTGACGGGAAGACTCCAGTGTACAAATTTCACAACGTAATGATGGCGATGAATTTATTCCGTGTCCGCTGATTCCCCGGGGATCAGACAGACACGAAATAACCTCTGAAAATCACCTTCTGTCTTATCATAAAAATGATATAAGTAACAGCTTAAGGATATCTTCGTCTATTGTACAGTTAGTAAAACCTGTTTTTGAGCAATATTTCCATCTTTATCTGTTATAGTGAAAATCCACTTCTCGGTTCCGGCCTGGTTGCGGGTTGTAAAGGTGACATCCTTACTGTAATTCTGCTGCTCAGCACCTGCCAGGCTGAATGTCTGAAACGTGGTTGTAGTAGTAGCTCCATCGTAAGCATTGGAAACATTGTAAGTAAGCATGTCGTCCTCTTTTTTCACAGCAATTATCCCCACTGTTATTGCCTGACTCTTCGCCACTGTGGCGTCGCCTGAAGTATAGCCTGCACCTGATTTTAAAGAAACATCTGGTGGAATATGCTTATCTTTTTCACAGCTGCATACTATAAAGCTAAAGACTACCATAAACAAAATGGTGTTTGTGAATCCTTTGATCGTATTCATAATTATTTAATTTTAAGGTTGGTTATTTGTTTTTATAAAAGGAATAGAAACAGACGCATAAATACTTCGTCCCGTATTATAAATGCCAAAATATTTAAATCTTGACAGGTGATCGTAATAAGCCTTGTTTAAGAGATTATCTCCCGCAAGCGTGAGTTTTAAGTCTCTCTGCCTACGATGGATGAAATGTGAAATGGAAGTATGCAGGAGCCAATATGCGGGCGTTGCGGTTTCAAAATCTCCTGTATCGGATTGTGTAAATACAAAATCGGCACCGAGTTGCCACCTGAAATTTCCCGCAAGTTTCAATATTACATCCGTTACCAACTTATCTGCCGGTATAAATGGAAGGTATTTTCCTGAGGAAAGCTTCCCAGTTACGGTGCTGAAGGAGATTTCCAGTGCCAGCTTTCTCACAGGTTTAAAGTGAACACTGATCTCTGAACCATAAAGCCTTGCATCGCTCTGCAGGAAACGGTAAATGTCGAAGCCGTACAACTGGTTACCGGTAGGTGACAGAAAAATATAATTCCTGAAAAGATTAAGATACAATGCGCTGTAAAAATCTATCAGACTGCTTTCATAATTGAGGTTCGTTTCCAGGTTAAGATTTTGTTCCACTTTCATTATGGGGTTCCCGATTTCGTAGCGGAAAGTGCCTTCATGCAAACCGTTTGATGAAAGCTCTGCGAGGTTGGCCGCACGGTAGCCTGTACTCGCATTAAACTTTATATTCCATCCTGAGGGCCTGTTAACAGATATGCCAGCGTTCCCATTAAAAGACGTGTACCATTTTTTGAATGGATATATTTCCAGATTCGAATAATCCATATTCTGTGTATATTTCGTGGAAAGAAACCTCTTGTTAAGACTTAGGCCGGTTTCGAGGTCGACTCCTGACCATTTCTTTTTCAGGTATCCTGAAACGGATGTTTCAAAAAGGCTTGCATCAGGAATGATCACCCGCGAACCGTAATTGTTATTTAACTGGTATTGCGATTCGTTACCCAATACCAGTTCGGTGTTGTTGCCCACATCTTTAAACCATTTTGCATTATAGGTAAATGTATTCAGGAGCATATCGAGGCTGATATGGCTGCCCCCTTCATTTTCCAGCCTCAGGTTAGAATGGACGCCGCCATTGATCTCAAACTTTGAATGGGGTAAAAGCAGCGTATTCTCCGATGAAAGAATGTTGAAAATTACTGCGTGATAAGGGCCATCGAATTTACGGCTCAAACGCCCATCTACCGGTTTCCTGTCCATATTGTCTTTCATGATAAAACCGAACCTGCTAAAGGAAGAATAAAAATTATTCTGGTTGATCCATTTCTTATGCTTGTACCCCAGGGTTGCTTTCAGGTTGTACGATTCAAACCTTGAATTTAATACACGGTGATTGCTGCCATCGCTATAATCAGCGTGGCTGTCTGCACCGATACGTATGCGCCAGTTCTTTGAACCGGTATTCTTTTTTATACCTCCATTTATAGAGAGGCCAAGCGTATTGGAAAACAGTGAAGCGTTGAAATCCGATTTTTTATTGCCAGGTTCAGGTACATCTTCTTCCACGATCCTGATCACACCTCCAAGAGCCTCAGTTCCGTATAATAAGGAGGAAGGTCCTTTCAATACTTCAATACGGTCAATCCCGATAATTCCGAGGCCAAGTCCATGCTCATCCTGCCATTGCTGGTTGTCAAACCGAAGCCCAAGCAAAACAGTTTGTATGCGGTTGCCATATAATCCCCGGATCACCGGCTTTGATATACCATTACCGGTACTTATCTGGCTGATGCCTGGTATTTTTGCCAATGCATCCGACAGGTTGTAATTGACTGAATTCTGAATACTTTCCATTGAAAGCAGGGTCAAATTGAAAGGGGTGTGCCTGAGTGTTTGCTTTTTGATACCACTAATCGTGACCGCATCCAGCACGGTAATACTATCTGATGATTGTTGCGCGTCAGCTATGGCACACAGGATCAGAGCAGTGAGAATAAAACATATCTTCACATTCTATAATTTAGGGAGATAATCAAATTACAGGCGATGATTATTCTGCTGCGGAGGCGGATATGGAATCTTTATAAAGATTTCTTTATAATAAGTATTAATTTGCCTTGCATAAAGTTTTGCGGATTCTGAAAGCCGGGCCAGGCTTAAAAATGATTCCTGACTGGAGCCGACAGCCAAAAACCGGAAATATTTTAAAAGTTTAAGTGCATGCTTTGAATTCTGTTGTTGCCAAAGCTTATTCATTTGTATTTCCAGATTGGTTTCCTCGTCATCATACATACCGGTAACTACAAATCCGGAGGAATCCCTGCTGAAATCCTTTACATCAAACAAGCGGGCGCCGATCCTTATTTCTCTTCCTTTTTTTGTCCAGTTAATATTTCCCGCTGCAATATGTATAATCTTTAAGGACTCTTTTTCAAGCCTTTCCATAGCATCAAATTTAAGCAGTAAAATTCTTATCTGTATGAGCGAAGGCGTTGCTACAACCAGGAACATTGCCAGGAAGAGTAAAAGAAACAATATGTTTTTGCCTCTCTTCATTGAACCCGAAGATAAGGGTATTAAGGGGAAATTGCAAGTTCAAAAGCTGCTGTTTCATTGAATATTGACTGTGGTTCTATATCCCCCGCATCATAAACTCAAATGGGATCGTGCAGGCTGAAAAAAGCCGGTAGCACTTGCGTCGCACAGGCAAAGAGATAATTGCTGCCAAAAACATAGAAGATAAAATCAGGCCAACATATTTTCACATTGATTAATTTCGAATAAAATCTATAATACAAATGCCTGTAAAAATTGTTGTCAATAGGATTAACAATGCAAAATACCAGAAGAAAATATTCGGAATGGCCACAAGAAAAAGGCCTGCTAAAAAGGCGGGAATGAAGTTTTCCACTACAGTATTTAAGCCGGGAGAATAATATTTGCATAAGTTTGGTTATCAATTTGGAATAAAATGTGAGTATTATGATAAAAATGAATAGCATTAGGTATAACATTCGCAAACCTAAGCTGATAATAGGTTAGGC